>CAMFHW010000031.1 GCA_945952175.1 uncultured Phenylobacterium sp.
GGTGATGGTCGAGAACATCTTCCGCCAGATCGCGCTGCGGCGCGACGAGCGCCTCGACGTCCTGGAGATCATCCGCGACGCGGCGTCCGAGGTGGACCGGCCGCTGTTCTACGCCGTGCTGGTGATCGTCGTCAGCTTCCTGCCGATCTACGTGCTGTCCGGCCCTTCCGGGACCCTGTTCCGGCCGATGGCGGACACCATGATCTTCGCGCTCGGGGGCGCCTTGCTGACCACCCTGGTCGTCCTGCCGGTGCTGTGCGCCTGGCTCATGCGCAAGGGCGTGCAGGAGCGGCGTAACGCCATCTTCGAATGGGTGAAGGCGCGCTACGCAAGGGGACTGGATTTCTGCCTGGAACACCGCTGGGGCGTCACCGCGGCGTGCGGCGGCCTGCTGGTCCTCGCCCTGCTGCTCGTACCCCTGATCGGCGCGGAATTCATGCCTCAACTGGACGAGGGCGCGTTGTGGGTGCGCGCGACCATGCCGTCGACCATCTCGCTCGACGAGGCGGCCAGGCTGACGCCGAAAGTGCGCGAGATCCTGCGCAGCTTCCCGGAAGTCACCACCGTGACCTCCGAGCTCGGTCGGCCGGACGACGGCACCGACCCCACCGGCTTCTTCAACGCCGAATTCTATCTGGCGCTGAAGCCCTACGGGCAGTGGACGGGCGCCTATCGCACGAAGCCGCAGCTGATCGCCGCGATCAACAAGAAGCTCGGGAGCTTTCCGGGCGTCACCTTCAACTACACCCAGCCTGCGGAGGATGCGGTCGACGAGGCTGAGACGGGCCTGAAGAGCGCGCTCGCCGTCAAGATCTACGGCGGCGATCTCGATACGCTGGAGAAGAAGGGCAAGGCGGTGAAGGCGATCCTGGAACGGGTTCGCGGCATTCACAACGTGACCTTGGTCCACGAGCTCGGCCAGCCCAGCCTGGTGGTGAAGATCGATCGGGCGAAGATCGCCCGCTACGGCGTCAATGTCGACGACATCAACGCCCTGATCACGACCGCCATCGGCGGCGACGTGGCCACCCATGTCGTGCAGCAGGAGAAGCAGTTCGACCTGGTCGTGCGCCTCGAGCGCCAGTATCGCGACAACCCGCAGGAGATCGGAGACATCCTGGTGGCCACTCCGGGCGGACAGCAACTGCCGCTGCGGGAGTTCGCCGACATCGAGGTGCAAAGCGGCGCCTCGTTCATCTACCGCGAGAACAACTCCCGCTATATCGGCGTGCAGTTCTCGGTCGAGGGCCGCGACCTCGCCGGCGCGGTGCAGGACGCCATCAAGCAGGTGGGCGCGGGCGTGCCCCTGGCGCAGGGCTACCGCATGGACTGGGGCGGGGACTATACCGAGTACACCGCCTCCCGCGACGAGCTGAAGATCATTCTTCCGCTGACGGCGTTCCTGATCTTCCTGTTGCTCTTCGCCCTCTATGGCAACTTCAAGTTCCCGTTCATCACGCTGGCGGGCGTGGTGCTGTCGGCGCCGGTGGGCGGCATCCTGGCGCTTTGGCTGACGGGCACGCCGTTTTCGGTGTCTTCAGGCGTCGGCTTCCTGGCGCTGCTCGGCGTCTCGGTGCAGACCGCGGTGGTCTACATCTCCTATGTCAACGAGCTCAGGCGCGACGGCGCGTCCCTGGAGGCGGCGGTCCGCGAAGGCGCGATCCTGCGTCTTCGCCCGATCACCATGACCGCCCTCGTCGCCGCTCTGGGCCTGCTGCCCGCCGCCCTCGCCACCGGCGTGGGCACGGACTCTCAGCGCCCATTCGCCCTGGTCATCGTCAGCGGCCTGTTCAGCCGCCTGCTGATCAGCGTGTTCCTGATGCCGGCGCTCTATGCCCTGGTTGCGCGCGACGACGACCGGCTGCAGGTCTGAGCCACCGGACAATCGGCCCGGAGGTCTCAGGGCCCAGGGGCGGGCGATCCGGACTCCGAGACGAGCGTCGAGGCTTCATAGCCCGGCTGAGCTGTCGCAACGGCGGGGTCGGGGCGCCGCCGCAGGAAAAAGGCGCCCGCCGCCAGCACCAGGGCCACCCCGGCCAGCGACGTAGCGTAGGCGCAGCCGATGAAGAAGCCCAGCCAGTCGAGATCGACATTGCCGAAGTTGCGGTAGGCGAGAAGAGCGGCGCTGCCCAGATAGCCCGACGCATCGGCGATGTAGATCAGGAAGCCTGCGGTGCCCGCCTGGCCGGCGAAGGCGATCATCCGGTCGAACAGCATGGCGTTGAACGGCGTGTAGGCCATGTAGAGGCCGGCGCCGCTGAGGATCATCCAGGCCAAGGGCGACAGCATGCCGGACTGGAAGGCCAGGGTCGCGAGCCCCAGCAGCGCAAATCCGGCCAGGATGACGACGTGCGTGGCGATGAGCGCGCGGCGGTTGTCGCGGATCCAGATGACGGCCGCCATCACCAGTAGGGCCACGACCGCCACCGGCGCCTCGCTGGCCGCGAACACCGCCGATTCCTTGCCGTAGCCGAGCGCCGCCCAGATTTCGGCGGCGAAGTTGTCCCGGAAATCGCGGAAGGCGGTCAGCATGACGTAGGAGCCAACCAGCAGGCCGACGCCCAGCCCCCACTTGGCCAGGAAGGCGGCGCGGTCGGTGCGGCTCATGGGCTGGCGGCGCACGCGCTCGGCCTCGTCCAACGGGCTGGGCGGCGGCAGCTCCGACAAGGCCCAGACCGATATGAAGAGCAGCGGCAGGAAGATCGCGCCGGCCGCGGCCGGCATCCAGAACGGCGAGACCTGCCAGGTGTCGAGCAGCCACTTGCCCACCGACTTCACCACGCCGGAGGAGAGGATGAAGCTGGCGCAGAGGATCACCCCCAGCACCTCCGACGTGCGCCGGCCCTCCATGAACCCGAACACCAGGCCCCAGATCAGGCCGAGCGGCAGGCCGTTCAGGAACAGGGCCGCGACATTCCAGGGTGGCGGCAAGACGGCGAACAGCAGCAACGCCAGCCAGGCCGCGCCGATCAGGACGAGGATGGCCAGGGGGCGGCGCGCGGGCGCCATCTCGGAGATCACCCGAACGCCCGCCAGCTTGGAAAGCGCGTAACCGGCCACCTGGGCCAGGACCAGCGCGATCTTGTAGTCGAGCGCGAAGGGCCAGCCGTCGACGTGGGCGAAGGTCGCCGCCGTGAAGGGCTTGCGGAAGGCGTACATCGAGAAATAGGCGCAGAACCCCGCCAGCCCCGCCACGGCGGTGAACGTCAGCGGGCCCGACCGCTCCAACCATCGCCGCATGGGGCCGCCTCGCCTGACATGGTTCCGTCGCAGAGCTGTGGTCTAGACCAATTACTTGACGGTGGAGTGACGGCATGGGACCGCGAACGGCCGGCCTGGCGATCACATCGCTTCTTATCTTGGTCTCGCCCGCCGGGGCGGCGCCCGGCCCCTACCTGGCGCCGGCGATGACGCCGGACGGCGTACGCGTCCTGCCGTCGCCGCCCAAGCCCCGTGGACCGGTGGCCGAGGCGGATCGGCGGCTCTTCATCGAAACCCGGAAGCTGCAAGGGTCTCCGCGTTGGGCGGTCGCGACCGCGGACGTGGACAACGATCCCTTCGAGCGGTTCGCCTGCGCCCTCGGCGCGAAGCTCAGCCCGGACTTGGCGCCCGCCGTCGCGCGCCTGCTGGACCGCGCCAGCGCGGCGGGCGTGGTCGACGCCGCCAAGTTCCACTACCGGGTCCCGCGGCCCTATCTCGCAGGCGACGCCCCGATCTGCCAGGCGCGCACCCAGCATCTGGCGGAGAACCCGGACTTTCCGTCCGGCCATGCCGCCGGGGGCTGGCTCGAGGCCTTGTTACTCGCCGAACTCGCGCCGGACCGCGCGACCGAGGTCCTCGCGCGTGGCCGGGCGTATGGCGAAAGCCGGGTGGTCTGCGGCGCGCACAGCCTGAGCGCGGTCCAGGCGGGCTGGCTGGCCGGCGCCGCGGCGAACGCAGCGCTCCATGGCTCGCCCGAATTCCGCGCGGACCTGGACGCCGCCCGCGCCGAACTGCCTTCCGCCCTTGCGCACGCAGCGAAACCGGACGCGCAAGCCTGCGCCGCCGAGGCCGCCGCCCTGGCGGACCCTTTGTCTTGACCACGCGCAGCTTCGACGTGGTCGTCGTCGGGGCCGGGATCATCGGTCTCGGCTGCGCCCTGGCGGCGGCGCGGCTGGGCAAGCGCGTGGCGGTGGTCGAGCGCGACGCGAGCGCCAACGGCGCCTCGATCCGCAATTTCGGCTTCGTCACGGTGACCGGCCAGGACCGGGGCCAGGTGTGGGAACGCGCCAGGCGCGCCCGCGACCTGTGGCTAGAGATCGCGCCACAGGCGGGACTCGAGATCGAGCATCGCGGCCTGTGGATGGCGGCGCGCCGGCCCGAGGCGGCGGCCGTGCTGGAGGCCTTCCTCCCGACCGAGATGGGCGAGGGTTGCGAGTTGCTCACGCCCGAGGCGGCGCGACGCCGCGAACCGGCCCTGGGCCCCAGGCTGAAGGCGGCCCTATGGAGCCCGCACGACTTGCGCGTGGATTCCCGCGCCGCCCTTCCGCGGTTGGCGGCGTGGCTCGAAGCGCGATGGGATGTGAGCTTCCTGTGGCGGACCGCCGTGCTGTCGGTCGCGCCGCCCGTGGTCATGACCTCTCGCGGCGACCTCGGCTGCGAGGCGGCGATCGTCTGTCCGGGCGACGATCTGGTGAGCCTGTTCCCGGAGCGTCTGACGGCGCTCACCCGCTGCCAGCTCCAGATGCTGCGCCTGGAAGACCCCGGCTACCGGCTGACGGGCGCGCTGATGTCCGACCTCGGCCTGATTCGCTACGGCGGTTACGCCGCCCTGCCTGCGGCCCAGGCCTTGCGAGCGCGGCTGCAGGCCGAGCAAGCCGACCACCTGACGCATGGTGTTCACCTGATCGTCGTCCAGGACGCGGATGGCCGGCTGGTGGTCGGCGACAGCCATCACGACGCCGCCACACCCCTTCCCTTCGCCGCCGCCGAAGTCGAGCGCCTGATCCTCGACGAGTTCGCCCAGGTCACCGGACGCCCCCCGCCACCCGTGGTCGAGCGATGGACCGGGACCTATGCCCGCGCTTCCGACCGCGCGGCCCTGATCGAACGTCCGGCCGACCGGTCGCGGTTGGTGGTCGTCGCCCAGGGCAACGGCGCCTCCACGGGCTTCGCGCTGGCCGAGACGGTGGTGGACGACCTCTATGAACGGAGCCCCAGGTCATGACCTCGCCTATCGCCCGCGCCTTCGACCTGGTGATCTTCGACTGGGCGGGCACCATGGTCGACTTCGGCAGCCGCGCCCCGACCCTGGCCCTCATGGAGGCCTTCGCGGCGCAGGGCGCCCCCATCGCTGAGGACGAGGCGCGAACCGGCATGGGCATGGCCAAGCCCGACCACATCCGCACGATCCTGGACATGCCCCGGGTCGCGACCGCCTGGCGGGCCAGCCACGGACGCTCGCCGGACGCGGCGGCGATCACCTCGATCTTCGACGGCCTGCGCCGGCCGCTATTCGCCGAGGCCAAGCGTTGCGCGACCCTCGTCCCGGGTGCGGTCGAGACCGTCGCGAGGCTCCGGGGGGCCGGCCTGCAGATCGGTTCGTCCACCGGCTACCCGCGCAGCATGATGCGCTCGATCCTGCGCCTGGCGGCAAGCCAGGGCTATGCGCCGGACCACCTCGTGTGCGCGGGAGAGACGCCGGAAGGACGGCCTTCGCCGCTCATGATCTACAAGGCCTGCGCCGACCTTGGCGTCTGGCCGTTGTCGCGCGTGGTGAAAGTCGACGACGCTGAGGCCGGTGTGGCCGAGGGGCGCAACGCCGGGTGCCTGACGATCGGCGTAGCCGCCTCCGGCAACGGGGTCGGACTGACCCAAGAGGCCCTGATGGCCTTGCCGGCGGCCGAACGCGCCGAAAGGGTCGCAGCCTCAGGCGCCCGGCTGCGGGCCGCCGGCGCGGACCTGGTCATCGACAGCGTCGCAGACCTCGTCCCGGCCTTGGAAGCGATCGCCGCCAAGGCGCCTTAACGGACGCGGATATCCACCGAGATTCTCAGCGCGTCGTGACGCCAGAACTCGTGATCGTACTCGACGACCCGGCCCTGGGCGTCGAAGCTGGTCCGAACGACGCTGAGGCCGGGCAAGCCCGACTTGACTTTCAGCGCCTCGGCCTCCTCTCGCGTCAGCGCGCAGGGCTGCATCGTCACCTGGTTGCGGGACACCGACAGGCCGTACGCCTGCCGCAGAATGCTGGTCAGCGACTGGTCGAAGGAAAAGCGCAGCAGGTCCGGCGCCAGGGCGGCGTCGACCACGATCCGTTCCACCAGAACGGCGCGCCCGTCGATATAGCGTCGCCTCCGGATCAGGTAGAGCGGCGCGCCCGCCGGGCGGCCGAACACGCTGGCCAGCATGGCGTCGGCGACAATCGACTCGGCGCTCAGGGTCTCGGTCGAGGGCTCGCGTCCCTGGGCCTCGACATAGGACATGAAGCCTTCCCAGCGGGTCGGGTCATAGACCACCGGCGGCGGCGAAACGTACCAGCCGCTGCGGTCGCGGCGATAGATGACCCCTTCGGCCTCGAGCTGGAACAGACCCTGGCGGATGGTGCCCCGGGCGACGCCGCCGGCCGTCTGCAATTGCCGTTCGGACGGCAGGCGGTCGCCGGCCTTCAGCGCGCCGGCGGCGATGCGGCCGGCGATGTAGTCGCGCATGCCCAAATAGTGCAGCCCGTCCGTCGGGTCGGCGCGCGGCGGATCGGTCTGGGAGGCGGAACGCGACATGGGGTCCGGCAGGTTTGGCGGGATCACGGACGATTCCGGCCACTGGCCCAGACCACACCGGCCCCGCCCGGGGGTCAAGCGCGCCACGCGGCGATTTCACGAAAGCTTCGTCGAGGCTTGAGGTGTTTTTTGGTATAGACCACATTCCCCGAGGGCAAGGTGTGGCATGGTCTCGAACAACAGGCGCGAAGTGCTCACCCTGGCCGGCGCGGCTGGCGCCGCAGCAGGCCTGCTGCCGCCGGTCCTGGCCCGCGCCCTGGACATTCCAGCCCACAGCGCGACCGGCTCGATCCGCGACGTCGAGCATGTGGTGATCTTCATGCAGGAGAACCGGTCGTTCGATCACTATTTCGGGGCCTACAACGGCGTGCGGGGCTTCGGAGACCCGCGTCCGCTGCGCCTCCCGGGCGGTGCGAGCGTCTGGCGCCAGCCGAGCCCGGAACATCCCGACGGCTATGTCATGCCGTTCCACGGCGACTCCCGAACCACCAACGCCTATGCAGTGGACGGCGCCGAACAGGGCCACCAGGAGAACATCACCATCTATAACGGCGGCCGCTACGACCGCTGGGGGCACACCGGCGAACTGCACAAGCGCATGGCCTACTACACGGCCTCGGACCTGCCCTACTACCACGCCCTGGCCTCGGCCTTCACGATCTGCGACGCCTATCACTGCTCGACGCTCACCCAGACCTATCCCAATCGCCTGCACCTCTGGACGGGCTGCAATGGCGGCGGGAAGGTCGGCGGCGACCCCGAAATGTCGAACTACGGCGAGGACGACACGCCGAGCGCCGACATGGCCGAGGACCGGCCGATGGCGAAGGGACCCTACGCGTGGACCACCTACGCCGAACGGCTGGAGGCGGCCGGGGTCTCGTGGAAGGTCTACCAAGAGTACGACAACTTCGGGGACAACATCCTGTCGGTGTTCAGGCCGTTCCGCCCCTGCGCCAAGGACTCCTCGCTCTATGCCCGGGGCCGATCCTGGGTGTCCGAGCACAAGACGGGACCTGATCGCATGCGCTCCGACGGCGAGCAGCTGGTGGAGGCGTTCCGCGCCGACATCGCCGCCGGCCGCCTGCCCCAGGTCTCCTGGATCGTCACGGCCGCCGATCTGTCGGAGCACCCCCAGGCTGTCCCGGCGAAGGGTGAGCACGTCTGCGCCCAGCTGATCGAGGCCCTGGTCGATCACCCCGAGGTCTTCGCCAGGACCGTGTTCATCATCAACTATGACGAGGCGGGGGGCTTCTATGACCACATGCCTCCGCCCACCCCGCCGCTGAAGCCCGAGGACGGCTTCAGCACGGTCTCCGTCGAGGGCGAGGCGAAGGACTACGGCCAGGCCGACGTCGCCAATCGTGGTCGTCACCCTCTGGGCCTCGGCATCCGCACGCCGACCATCGTCGTCTCGCCGTGGAGCCGCGGCGGATACGTCTGCTCGGAACTGTTCGACCACACCTCGACGCTACGCTTTCTTGAACAGCGCTTCGGCGTGGCCGAGCCGAACATCAGCGACTGGCGGCGCTCCGTCTGCGGCGACCTGACCTCGGCTTTCGACTTCACGGCGTCGGATCGCGGCCGCTCGGACCTGGCCCTGCCGCAGACGGCTGACCACTTGCAGCGGACGGCGCGTTCGCTGGCGGCGCCCAGCCTTCGGATTCCGGCCGTACAGACGCCGTCGCGGCAGGGCGGGCCGCAGCGACCCGCGCGCGCCCTGCCCTACCGGCTCACCGCCGACGCGCGGGTCGACACCAGTGGGGTCTGGATCGATCTGGTCAACGCCGGGACCACGGGTTCGGTCTTGCAGGTGTTCGACAACACCGGCGCGGCCGGGCCTTGGCGGTTCACGGTCGGCGCCGGAGCGCGACACGCCGCCGGGACCTGGAACCCGGCGGGCCGGGGAAAGGCCTATGACCTCACCGTCCTGGGTCCCAACGGCTTCCATCGTCACTTCGCGGGGGCTGGGTCCGAACCTGCGGAGCTGACCTTGACCTCCAACGCGCGAGGCCGCCTGGTCCTGACCCTGGAGCACCGTGGCCCCGGGCGCACCTCGGCGCTGGTGACGATGGGCGACGCCTATCCGCTGGCGCCCGGCGCGGCGCGGCGGCGCGGCCTGACCGCCGTAGCGGGCAAGCCCGGCCGCATGGTCTGGGATCTGGCCGCCAGCGACCATTGGTACGACCTGGCCGTCACCGTTCCAGGTCAGGCCGAATATCTGCGCCATTTCGCTGGCCACGTGGAAACGGGCCGCGCCAGCCGCACCGATCCCGCCATCGGCGCCATGCGCCTCTAGATCGTTCCAGGACCCTTGATGGCGCCATCGCCCTTCGCCGAGGCCTTCGTCTCCCGGCTGTTCGATCTCTTCGCCGAACTCGGCCCGCGCCACTATGGCGAGGGCGTGAGCCAGACCGAGCACGCGCTGCAGACGGCGCATCATGCCCGGGCCGATGGCGCCGGCGACGCCTTGGTCGCCGCCAGCCTGCTGCACGATGTGGGCCATTTCCTGCAGCGTCTCGGCGAGGACGCCGCCGACCAGGGACTGGACGACCGCCACGAACACATCGGCGCGGGCTATCTGGCGCGCGCCTTCGGGCCGGAGGTGGTGGAGCCGATACGGCTCCACGTGGAAGCCAAGCGCTACCTGGCGACCTTCGAGCCGGGCTATCGCGACCTTTTGAGCGACGCCTCCCTGAAGAGCCTCGCCCTGCAGGGCGGCGAAATGGCCACGGCCGAGGCCCGGATCTTCCTGGCCCACCCGGCCTCGGCCGCCGCCATCCGACTCCGCCGCTATGATGAGCAAGGCAAGGCGACCGGGGTCGTGCTGGACGGGCTCGAGACCTATCGCGACATGCTGTGCGCCCTGATCGACGCAAATTCGCGCTGAGGCGATCGCCGGCCCCGTCGGGCCAGGAGCCCTACCCCGCCACCTCCGGCGCGAGGTCGTCGGCGACCAAGTGCTGCAGCACCCGCTTCTCGAGCACCAGGAGCGCGCCGACCTGATTGGTGCGCATCACGAGGCCATCGGCCAGGGGCCCGGCCGCCTCGCGAACGGCGCCCACCAGGCGCGTGAAGTCCTGCCGCCCGCGCCCGCCAAGCCCGTGGAGCGCGCAGAGCTGGCGCCAATCGAAGACGAAATGCTCCAGCAGCGTGGCGAACCGTTCGGCCCGCGCTCGAGCGGCAGGCGTGTCGATGGCGACCGTCAATTCGGCGCACAGATCCTCGACCAGCCACTGGACTTCGGCGGCGGGCATCACGGGCGAGCGTTGATCGCCCTCGGTGAGCAGCGGCGAGCTTGCGCGGGGATCCCACGCTACCGTCCGCCATTGCTCGGGGGGTGGAGCGGGCCCGCAGGCGAACGCCCAGAAGCCCGCCGTGCCGGTGGTGTCCGCCACGAGATGGATGCGCGCGGCGTCGGCCCCGTTCTCCACGTGGTGCCGCCGCCAGTTGTCGAAGATCCAGGCCTCGCCGGCCGCCATGTGGACGGCTTGGCCGTCGCAATAGAACCGCACCTCCGGCCGCGTGAAGACCGGAATGTGGAGCCGCACCCGCGTGTGCCAATGGTAGTTGATGTCGGCGTGTTCGGGCACGCCGGCCCCGGGCGCCAACCGCATCAGCCTAGAGCGGCTCCAGACGACGCCGAAGCCGGCCAGCACCTGGCGCAGATAGGGCATGGCCGCGAGCCAGGGTGTCGGCAGCATCTGGCCATGCACGTCGTCCGTCTCGGCCCCGCCCGCGCTGATCAGGCGCGCGGCGCTGTTGCCCGGCAGGCGGTCCGGATGCGGCGTCCAGGCTTCGGCCGGCAGGGCCCCCACCTCGGCCTGCAGACGGGCGACATCGAAAAGGACGGGCAACTGGAAGAAGGGACGCGAAAGCCTCATGCCTAGCCCCTGTAGCGTGTCAGGGCGTCGCCCAAGGCGTCCCTCAGGGGGGTGAGCCAGGGCTCGTACCTGCGCCATTGATCGAGGCCTTCGCGCCCGATCGGTCGACGCACCTGTTCGGAGCTTGGCGTGCGCACGCCGCGCTGGGTCTGGTGGAAGGCCAGGCAGGCCGGTTCGAAGGCCAATCCGCAATGATCGAGGATTTTCCGGACGCCGCCTTCGAGATCCTCGACCACGTCCTCGTAGCTCACCCGCAGCACCCGTCCCGCCAGCACCTCGTCCCAATGGCCCATGAGATCGAGATAGGTCCGGTAGTAGCGCGCGAGATCCACGGCGCCGTAGGCGAATTCCTGATGCGTGGCGCCGAACAGCTGCTTGAGGTTGCTGAAGCCGCAGGCCATCGGCTCCCGCCGCACGTCGATGATCCTCGACCCCGGCAGGACGAGATGGATCAAGCCGATGTGCCAGAAATTGTTGGGCATCTTGTCGATGAAGAACGGCCGCCCCGACCGGCGGTAGGCGCGGGTCTCCGAGAGGAAGCGTTCACCCAGCGCCCCGACGTCCGGGGCCGTCAGGTTCAGCAGCGCCTCGGGCCGCACGGGAAGACCGCAATCGGGGTCGCGGCCGCAGAGCTCCGCGACATACCGGCCGATCTCCGCCAGTTCCTGAGTGCCTTCCACCTGCGAATGCGAGGCCAGGATCTGCTCGACGAGGGTCGAGCCCGAGCGCGGCAGGCCGAGGATGAAGATGGGCGCGGGGTCGGCGACGCCCCAGTCCGCGCGCTCGGCGAAGACGCCCGCCGTGAACACCTGCTTGAGCCGGTCGGCCACCCGCTCCGCCACCTCCGGACGCCAACGAGCCGCGGCGCGGCGCACCGCGTTGCCGCGTTCGTAGCAGCGCCACGAGGCGGCGTGGTCCTCGCGGTCCTCCAAGGCCTTGCCCAGGGCGAAGCACAGATAGACGCGGTCCATGTCCTGAAGAGCGGGCGAGGCTTCCGCGGCGCGCAGGCGGGCGATCTCGTCTTCCGTGAAGCGATAGGTCTTGAGGTTTCCCAGACTGAACCACGCCACGCCATAGTCCGGCCGCGCCGCCAAGGCGGCGTGGTAATCTGCGATCGCTTCGGCCTGCCGCCCCACGACCTTCAGCGCGTTCGCGCGCCAAAGGCGCAGATCGGCGACTTCGGCCCCCACCGTTCCCTGCCCGTCCAGGAGCCGCGCGTAGAGATCGATCACCGCCTCGTAGTCGCCGAGGCCGACGCAGGCGGCGGCATGCAGTTTCAGAAACTCCCGATTATCCGGATCCTGGGCGAGCAGCCGGTCGGCTTCCTGGCGCGCCAATCGGGGCTTCTGCGTCTGCAGGAGGACCATTCCGTGGTCGAAGCGCGCCGCATGATAGTCCGGGGCCAGGTCGAGCACGTTGCGCAGCAGGAGCTCGGCCTCGTCCGGCGCCTCGCGCGCGAGCCGGATGCGCGCCAGAAGGCGAAGCGCGCCCACGTTTCGGCCATCCCTGCCCAGATAGTCTCGGATCGCCGCTTCGGCCGGCTCCAGGTCGCCATCGGCGAACAGGCTGTCGGCGACCACGACCTCGGGCGGGAGTCGCCTCAACGCGGCCAGGCGGCGCGCGGCCCCCGCCGCCCTCGCAGCGTCGCCCCTCATGCGATGGAGTTGCTGGAGCATGTCCCAGCTCGCCGGCAGGGTCGGATTGAGTCGCACGGCTTCATTCAGCGCCTCGACGGCGGCGGCCGCATCGCCGAGCAGCACCTGGCAGTGGCCACGCTCCTGGTAGAGGCGGCTGAACCGAGGGTGCAGGTGCTGAAGCCGGGCCAGCGTCGCCAGGGCCTCCGGAACGCGCTGACGCGCGCGCAGGTCCCTCGCCTGTTGCAGCAGGGCGTCGCGCGCACTGGTCCCTGCCAGCTCCGTCACCGCGCGGCGCCGGCGCGCAGGAACGGCTCCAGCCAGTCCGGGTCCGGCTGATCGGCGTCGTAGTACTCGAAAATCAGGTGCACGCGGTCGGTGGCGCCGCGGTTGCGCACCCAGTGAGGGCCAAGATTGTTGACCTCCACGGCTTCGCCCACCGGAAAGCGCCGTTCCTCGCCGCCGAAGAAGGAGACCACTGCGGGGTTGGTCGACAGCGGCACGTGGACCTTGTGCGGCCACTTCGCCGCCGGATTGGCGTCGATGTGCGGGTGGATGATCCCGCCCGGCGGCATGCGCGCCAGCATCACCCGCGGAAACACGCCGCGCGCATATCCATAGCCGCGAACCGCCTCGGCCAGCACCGGCTCCAGCAGCCCGCGCCACGCCGTCCAGAGCGCGCGATCGTGAGACGCGCGCCAGTCGCGCGGACTGTCGATGAAGCGGAAGACGATGTGGCGGGTCTCGTCCAGCACCTCGAATCTATTCGGCTTGGCGAGGTTCTCAGCCGTCCAGACCGCCTCGGGAACCGCCGCCACCGCCGCCTGCAGAGCCGCGACATCGACGCCCCCAAGCCGGCGAACGGTGGTGGTCTTGCGCGGGTTGGCGGTGGGGACGGCGTTCACCGCGCTCCCTCGAAGGCATAGCCGAACAGGTCGAGGTCCTGTGCGTAGCGAGCCCTAACGCCGTCGATCAGGGCCTGATCGTAGTAGCCGCGATAGTCACCGTGCGTCGTGCCGTTCACGCGATCGAGCGGGCGGGACGGGATGCCGACGCGCGCGCAGATCGCGTCATAGGAGCCTTGCATGTCTTCCACGCGACCGATGGCGTCGGTGAGCAGGGTTTTGCCGTCCGCATCCACCAGAAGCGAGGCCTGCGGCTGGAACAGGATGTGAGCCTCGGGCGGCGCGTCGAAGAGAAAGTGGCGCATCACGTCACGCGGCCGCTGACGGAAGATGTCGCCGCCGCGAAACATGAAGGCGCAGTACGAGACGAACCGGTCGAACGGATTGCGCACGAAGGCGAACTTGAAATAGCCGCTGAACGCCGCCTCGCCGAGATAGGGCCTCACCTGGGCGAGGGCCAGGTGGCCATGCTGGATCGCCGCCAGGTCTTCCCAGGGAAAGCGCTTGTTGACGAACAGCCCGACCTGCTCGACGTCCGCCTCGCCCAGTTGCTCGCGCAGGGCCCGGCGCACGGCATGGGTGCCGGTCTTAGGCACCGCGGCGAAGACGAAACGATGGCGGTGGGAGACGATCATGGGTCGGCGCGCATGGAATGGAGGCCCCGCCGCCTGAAGAGACGGAGCCCGCCATCCATGACCCGCGATCGTGTCAGAACTTGTAGCCGACGCCGACCATGTAGGTCGTGCCGCTCTGGTTCTGATTGTAGAGGTAGCGGTTCTGGCCCCAGAACTGGGTGTCCTTCTGGTTCGTCAGGTTGATCGCATCCAGGGTGATCTGGAGCGTGTCCGTGATGTTGTAGAAGGCGGCCGCATCCACATAGGTGGAGGGCTCGAAGCCCCGGGTGCTGGCGCTCATGACCGAGTCGACCTGGCCGGTGTACCAACGGCTGCGATGGCTGAGCGAGCCTCGCACACCCCAGCGGTCGGTCTCGTAATAGAGGGTCAGATTGTAGCTGGTCTTCGAGATGCCGGTGAGCGCCTTGTCGGCGTCGACATAGGTGAAATTGGCCACCGCGCCGAGACCGTCGAGGGGAGCCGGCAAGAACGAGAACTGGGTCTGCGCCGCGAGCTCCAGGCCGGTCAGCGTCTTCGTGCCCGCCACGTTGATCGGCATCGAGAACTCTTTGACGATCGTCGTGCCCGTGGCGCCCGGAATGGTGCTCACCGGCACGCCGGTCTGGCTGAACGGAATGTTCTCGAGCGTCTCGGAGCCGATGAAGTTCTTGATGCTCTTGTGGAAGACGCTGGCCGACAACAGGCCGACCTTGCCGAAGTAGTATTCGACCGACAGGTCCAGCGTGACGTCCTTGTAGGGCTTCAGGTTCGGATTGCCGCGCGAGGCGGTGATCTCGCCGGACGAAGAGTCCTGGAACGCCGTGCCCTGGGCCGCCATGGAGCCCAGACCCGGACGGTTCAGGTTCTGGGTGGCGGAGAAGCGGACGAGCAGGTCCGGCGTCAACTCCAGGACGGAGTTCATGGCGGGCAGAACGCCCGAATAGCTGCCGCTGACGTCGCTCGTGCCGAGATAGGCATAGCTGTCGCCCTGGATCCAGCCGGTGCTGTGGGTGTCGGTCTGGTAGCCACGCAAACCGATATTGCCTCGGAAACGCTTGCCCATCAGTTCGCTGTCCCAATCGGCCTGCACGTATTCGGAAACCGTCTCTTCCGTCGTCGTGAAGACGTTCTCGATGTCCTGCAGCGCGCCGCCCGTGCCGTCGGGCTTCGGCCCGAGGCGGTGGTACTCCTTGTACTTGGCGAAGGCCTTGGCGTAGTCGCCGATCAGCCACGAGCCGAAGCTGTTGGAGAACACCGAGGTGATGTCGGCGACCGACGTGCCCCGGGTCACCGCCTTGGTCCCGTTGACGTTGTCGTCATAGAAGAAGTTGGCGCCGCTCTGGGTGAACTTGTGGTAGGCGGCGCCCGCGCGCAGCGTCCAGGTATCGTTCAGCTTGTAGTGGAGGTTGATCACGCCCTCCTTCAGCTCCGACTGGTTGCTGAAGGCGCGATAATAGAAGTCATCCATCGCCCAGTTCGCCGGATTGGTCGGATCCCAGCCGGGGTACTGGAACGAGGCCGAGCGACCATCCGCGCCATAGTTGGCGACCAGGTTGCCCTTGGCGCGCATGTAGAGCTTGTCGTCATACGGGGTCTTGTAGGTCGACTTCTCGTAGCCCACGTGGCCGTCGATCGTGAGGCGGTCGGAGGCATCCCATTTGCCGGTCAGCGCGATCTGGTTGAAGCGGTTCTCATTCAGCTCGCGGCGGTGCTCGCTGCCGAAGGTCGTCCCGGTCACGTCGGTTGAGGTGACGTAATTGCTGCTGTCCCAGGCCAGGTTGTTGATCACCGACGCCTTTTGGAAGATCGCCGGCCAGACCGCGCTGGC
>CAMFHW010000032.1 GCA_945952175.1 uncultured Phenylobacterium sp.
AGCCTTGAATCACGCTTCGACCCAAACCGGAATCCCTAGAGTCCACAGATCCTAGCGCGCCGCCGTCACCATCACCTCGACCAGCATCCCCGCCTTCCAGAGCTGGGGCGAGTGCAGGCAGGCCCGCACCGGCGGATGGTCGGGGTCGACCCATTCGTTCCAGGCGGCGTTGTGCGCGGCGAAGTTGGCCATGTCCGTCAGCCAGACCTGGGCGGTGATCAGCTTCGACTTGTCCGTGCCCGCCTTGGCCAGCAGCCGGTCGATCTGGGCCAGCACCAACCGCGTCTGCTGCCCGACATCGCCCAGGGGCGCCGAGGCGTCGCCGCCGGCGGTGAACGGGGTCACCCCAGCCGTGTAGACCGTGTCGCCCCGCGCCACCGCATAGGCGATGCGCGGGATGCCCGGCATGTCCTTCGGCGTCAGCTCGAAGCGCTCGATCGGCGTCTCCGACCGGGCCTGGCCCGCGGCGAGCGCGGCCGTGGGCGCGGCGGCCCCGGCAAGCGCCGCCAGGGCGCGGCGTGAGAGTTCGGCCATGTCTCGTCCCATCCCGTTGAAGATGGGGCGAGCGTCGCGGAGGCGGCGATCGCGGTCCAATGCATAGTCCTGAGCCGCGGCATCAGGATTCCGCATCGGGGCTCAGCTCATCGGAACGGCGGCTCGTCGAAGCTGCGGAGCTTGCGGCTGTGCAGTCGCGCACCCTCTTCGCGGAGCAGGTCGACGGTGGCGAGCCCGATCTGCAGGTGCTGGCCGATCGCCCGTTCATAGAAGGCGTTGGCCTGGCCCGGCAGCTTGATCTCGCCGTGCAGCGGCTTGTCCGACACGCAGAGCAGGGTCCCGTAGGGCACCCGGAAGCGGTAGCCCTGGGTGGCGATCGTGGCGCTCTCCATGTCGATGCCCACCGCCCGCGACTGGTTGAACCGCAGGGCGCTGGCCGTGAACTTGAGCTCCCAGTTGCGGTCGTCGGTGGTGATCACCGTGCCGGTCCGCATCCGCCGCTTCAGCATCTCGCCGGACTCGCCGGTCACCTGCTCGGCCGCGCGGCCCAGGGCGACCTGCACCTCGGCGATCGGCGGGATCGGGATCTCCAGCGGCAGGATGCCGTCCATCACGTGGTCGTCGCGCAGATAGGCGTGGGCCAGCACGTAGTCGCCGATGGTCTGCGACCCCCGCAGTCCGCCGCAGTGGCCGATCATCAGCCAGGCCTGGGGCCGCAGCACCGCCAGGTGGTCGGTGATGGTCTTGGCGTTGGAGGGGCCGACCCCGATATTGACCAGGGTGATGCCCCGCCGGCCCGGCGCCATCAGGTGGTAGGCCGGCATCTGGTGCTTGCGCCACGGCCCGTCATTGATCGCCTGTTCGGGATTGGGCGTGTCGGCCGTCACCACGATCCGGCCAGGCGCCGAAAGCGCCGTATAGGGTCCGCCCGCCTTGAGCTGCTCACAGCCCCAGCGCACGAACTCGTCCACATAGCGGTGGTAGTTGGTGAACAGGATGAACTGCTGGGTGTGCTCGGCCGGGGCGCCCGTGTAGTGCGCCAGACGCGCCAGGGAGAAGTCGGTTCTGAGGCCGTCGAACAGGGCCAGCGGCCGCGCGCCCTCCGCCGGCGTCCAGAGGCCGTCGGCGATCTCGTCGCCGATGAAGGCGAGCTCGGTGGTCGGGAAGTGGCGGGCGATGTCCGCCGAGCCGACATCGGCCATGGCCAGGTCGACGGCGCCGTCCAGCACGTAGGGGAACGGGATCTCCTGGGTCGAACGACCGACCTCGACCTTCACGTCGAAGTCGCTCATCAGGAGGCTGATCTGCTCCAGCAGATAGTCGCCGAACAGGTCGGGCCGGGTCACCGTCACCGCATAGTCGCCGGGCGCGGCCAGGCGGGCATAGGCCCGCGACAGGCGCGGGAAGCCCTGGCCGGGCGGCCAGGTCAGCCTCAGTTCCGGATAGACATAGGCGCCGCCCGCGCGGACCGACGGGTCGGGCGGAGGACCGCCGGCCAGGAAGATCTTGAGGGCTTCGCGAAGGGCCTCGACCGAGGTCCGGTATTCGTCATTGAGCCGCGCCAGGATGGCGGCTGCGTCTTTTTCCACTGTCATCAGGCAGCTTATAGCGCCGCTCGGCGAAGGTTTCGAGATGCGGCCTTGAACCTCGCCCCTACGCGCCAGCATTCAACCGGACACCCAATCGCCGCGCGCAAAACCATGCCGCGCCGCCGCCGCCATGCGCATGGGATGGACGGCGGGACCATTCCCGGCGACAAAGGCCGGCTTCGTAAACCGTCCTCGGGGGACTGAATGAACCGCCTGTTCACCGCCTTCATCGTCGGCGCCATGGTTCTGGGCGTCGGCGTCGGGTGGGTTCTGAACCAGTCCCTCGCCCCGACCGACGCCAAGGCCTGGGCAGACAACCTGTCGATCATCACCGACCTGTTCCTGCGGCTGATCAAGATGATCATCGCGCCCCTGGTCTTCTCGACCCTGGTGGCCGGCATCGCCCACATGGAGGACGCCGCCAGCATCGGCCGGGTGGGCCTGAAGACCATGTTCTGGTTCATCTCGGCCTCGATCATCTCGCTCACCATCGGGCTGCTGATGGTCCATTGGCTGCAGCCCGGCGCAGGCCTGTCCCTGCCCAACCCGACCGACGCGGCCAAGGGCTCGGGCCTGGAGGTCGCCAAGTTCACCCTGAAGGAGTTCGTCACCCATCTGGTGCCGAAGTCGATCGTCGAGGCCATGGCCAACAACGAGATCCTGCAGATCGTGGTGTTCTCGGTCTTCGTCGGCACCGCCGTCTCGGCGCTGGAAGACCGCGCGCCGGCCGTGACCCAGCTGGTCGACCAGATCGCCCGCATCATGCTGAAGGTGACGGGCTATGTGATGCGCACCGCGCCCTTCGCCATCTTCGCCGCGCTCGCCTCCACCGTGGCCACCCAGGGCATCGCCATCATCGGCACCTACGCCAAGTTCGTCGGCGGCTTCTACCTGTCGCTGGGCGTGCTCTGGACCCTGCTGACCGTGGCCCTGATCCTGGTGGTCGGCGCGCGGGGCCTGAAGCTCCTGGGCGCGATCCGCCAGCCGGCCCTGCTCGCCTTCTCCACCGCCTCCTCGGAAGCCGCCTATCCGCGCACCCTGGAGGAGTTGCAGAAGTGGGGCGTCTCGCGTCGCGTGGCGAGCTTCGTCCTGCCGCTGGGCTACTCGTTCAATCTGGACGGGTCGATGATGTACTGCACCTTCGCGACCCTGTTCATCGCCCAGGCCTACGGCATCCAGCTCACCATCGCCCAGCAGATCACCATGCTGGCGCTGCTGATGATCACCTCGAAGGGCATGGCCGGCGTGCCCCGCGCCTCGCTGGTGGTGATCGCCGCCACCCTCACCTACTTCAAGCTGCCCGAGGCGGGCCTGCTGCTGATCCTCGCCGTCGACCATCTGCTCGACATGGGCCGCTCGGCCACCAACGTGGTCGGCAACTCGGTCGCCGCCGCCGTCGTCGCCCGCTGGGAAAACCAGATCGAGGAGCCGCAGGCCGAACCGCAAACCGCTTAGCGCTATGGCCTCACGGACTTCGGCGGCGCTGGGTTTGATCCTTGCCGGCTTCCTGGCGACGTGTGGTCCAGCGCCGCATCCCGTGCGCACCGAAGCAGAGGCCCTGGCCGTAGCGCGGAAAGCACTTGCCGACACAGGGGACGCGCAGGCGGCGCTGACAGCGCGCCACGTCGGCGAACAATGGTCCGTTTCCACGCCGCGAAGACCTGAACGAGGCGGGTGGGGCCAAACGGTCGTCAGCATTGATGGCCGTACTGGCAAAGCAGCCGTGAGCTTCTTTCAGGAAGTGACCATCAACGAACCGCTCTAGCGTTCATTGGAATGCGAAACTCGGCTTACCGCGAATTCACGCAAGCGCGGCTTCATCGGTTTCGGAGAGTCCCCCATATTGGGGGGCGTAACCCGTTATCCGAACCCCCGGCCGGAGACCATGCGTAACCACCTTCGTACCTTCACCCTGCTCGCCGCCATGACCGCCCTGTTCGTGGGTGTCGGCTATCTGATCGGGGGGCCGGCCGGCATGGCCGTGGCCTTCCTGCTGGGCGCGGGCATGAACCTGATCAGCTACTGGAACGCCGACAAGATCGTGCTCTCCATGTACCGGGCCCAGCCGGTCGACGAGAGCCATCCCGAGCCCCTGATCCGCAACTTCGCCACCGACGTCCAGGACCTGGCCGCCCGCGCCGGCCTGCCGCCGCCGAAAGTCTATGTGATCGACCAGGACCAGCCGAACGCCTTCGCCACCGGCCGCGATCCGGAGCACGCCGCCGTGGCCGCCACGCGCGGCCTGCTGATGGCGCTCGACCGGCGCGAGATCCGCGGCGTCATGGCCCACGAGCTGGCCCACGTGAAGCACCGCGACACGCTGACCATGACGGTCACCGCCACCATCGCCGGCGCCATCTCGGCCCTGGCCAACATCGCCTTCTTCTTCGGCGGCGGCCGCGACCGGCCAGGCGGCGTGATTGGCTCGATCATCCTGGCGATCCTGGCGCCTATCGCCGCGGCCTTGGTGCAGATGGCGATCAGCCGCGGCCGCGAATACGAGGCCGACCGTGGCGGCGCCGAGATCAGCGGCGACCCCCAGGCGCTGGCCAGCGCCCTGCGCAAGATCGAGGCCTATGCGCACGGCATTCCGAACTACGACGCCGAGCGCAATCCGGCCACGAGCCACATGTTCATCATCAACCCGCTGTCGGGCGAGGGCGCGGACAACCTGTTCTCGACCCACCCGTCGACCGACAACCGCGTCGCGGCCCTGATGAAGATGGATGGCGGCCAGGCCTTCGTCGCGCCGGGGCCACAGCGCCACGCCCCCGGCCCCTGGGACGAGCCGGAGCCCGCGCCGCGGGGGCCCTGGGGGTAAATCTCTAGCCCTCTCCCCCTGGGAGAGGGTTGGGTGAGGGCTACTCCGCCGGCAGGGTGTTCTCGGCGCGCTTGGCCAGCATCTTGTCGAACTCGCCCCAGACGCCGGTCTCGCCGTGCCACTGGCCCTTGGTCGCGGCCTTGGAATATTCGGTCGAGCGGGCCTCGAAGAAGTTGGCGTGCTCCACGCCCGACAGCATCGACTGCAGCCAGGGCAGCGGGTTCTCCTTCACGCCATAGACTTCCGGCAGCTGCAGCTGGCGCAGCCGCCAGTCGGCGATGAAGCGGATATAGGCCTTGATGTCCTCGGGCGTCATGCCCTGCACCTCGCCGGCGTTGAACGCCAGGTCGATGAACTTGTCCTCCAGCCCGACCACGGTCTTGCAGCAGTCGACGATGTCGTCCGCCACCGCCTTGGTCACCGCGCCCGTCTCCTTGTTGAAGGCGTGGTAGAGCTTGATGATCCCCTCGCAGTGCAGGCTCTCGTCCCGCACCGACCAGCTGACGATCTGGCCCATGCCCTTCATCTTGTTGTGGCGCGGGAAGTTCATCAGCATGGCGAAGCTGGCGAACAGCTGCAGGCCCTCGGTGAAGCCGCCGAACATGGCCAGCGTGCGGGCGATGTCGGCGTTCGATTCGACGCCGAACTTCTGCATGTAGTCGTGCTTGTCGCGCATCTCCTGGTAATCCAGGAAGGCCGTGAACTCGCTGTCCGGCATGCCGATCGTCTCGAGCAGCAGGGCGTAGGCGGCGATGTGGATCGTCTCCATGTTGGAGAACGAGGCCAGCATCATCTTCACCTCGGTGGGTTTGAAGACGCGGCTGTAGCGCTCCATGTAGTTGTCGTTCACTTCCACATCCGACTGGGTGAAGAAGCGGAAGATCTGGGTGAGCAGGTTGCGCTCGCGGTCGTTGAGCTTGGCGGCCCAGTCCTTCAGGTCCTCGCCGAGCGGCACCTCCTCCGGCATCCAGTGGACCTGCTGCTGCTTCTTCCAGAACTCGTAGGCCCACGGATACCGGAACGGCTTGTAGGCGTAGGAGGGGGTGAGCAGGCCGGGCAGGGACGGAACGGGCACGGGCGGACTTTCCAGCGTTTGGAATCGGCGGTTGGACGATTAACGAAACAATTCTAGCCATCGTTCGCCGACAACATCTAGCGACGAGTTAACGCAGGCCCCCAACATGTTGTTGATCGACCGGTGGACAAAATGAACGAGCCCCTCACCCTCTACGGCGCGAAAGGCTCCGGGGCCGTGGCGGTCGAGGCCGCCCTGACCCTGATCGGGCGACCCTACACCCTGATCGACGTGTTCGACTGGAGCGGCGACCCGCGCGACGGAGAAAAGGTGCTGGCCGCCAATCCGATGCGCCAGGTGCCGGCGCTGGTCTTGCCGGATGGCGAGATTCTCACCGAGAGCGCCGCCATCATGACCTGGCTGGCCGAGCAGCATCCGGACGCCAGGCTCGCCCCGCCGCCGGGATCGCCCGGCCGCGCCCGGTTCCTGCGCTGGATGGCCTATGTCTCCTCGGCGATCTACTCGCTCTATTGGGTGAAGGACGAGCCCGCCCGGCTGGTCCCAGATCCCGCCGCCCAGCCGGCCCTGGTTGAGCGGACCCACGACCGCATCGCCGACTGCTGGCGGATGATGGGCGAACAGATCACGCCGGGCGCCTACATCCTCGGCGACGAGCTTTCGGTGCTCGACCTCTATGTGGCCGTGGTCTCCCGCTTCCGGCCGCGCCGCAAACGCCTCTACGCCGTCGCGCCCAATCTCGAAGGCCCTGTCCGCCGCGTCGACGCCGACCCGCGGCTCCAGGCCCTGTGGGCGGCGCGCATGCCGTTCGGGGAAGGTTGGGAGGGCTGAGCCCTATTTCCGCGGCTTGATCGCCAGCGAGAAGGCCACCATCGAATCGGCCTTGGTGTCCTGGCCCCACAGCATGTGGTCGCCCTTCACCTCGCGGTGGATGTAGCCGAACGAGGTCTGCATCGAGCCCTTCTTCCAGCCCACGCCGACCTGGGTGTCGCCGATCAGGGTCGAGGCGGCGTCCTGGCTCCAGGTCCGGTCCCAGCCACGGCCGTCGCGCAGCATGTTGAGCCCCATGGCCCGGCCGCTGGCGGCGGCGAAGACGTACCAGCGTCCACCGCTTCCCAGCCGCTCGCCGTCGCGCAGGCCCAGGGCCGAGAGCCCTTCGGCCACCCGCTCGTCGGCCGACTTGCGGCTGAGCGTGATCGCCGCCCCCGCCTCGGCCGAGCTGCCGGCGCTGGAGACCCCGAAGCCCGCATGGGGCGTCACGTCGAGGCCGAAGCGCTCGCCCTCGAACCGCATGGCGCCGGGCCAGTCGCGGGTCAGGCTCACCTCGTAGGCCGACGGGCCCAGCGCATCGCGGCTGAGCGGCCGGGCCCAGACCGGCAGGGTTTCGTCGCCGGTGGAGAACTTCAGGGTGTCGACGGTGGCGCCGTCCGGCGAGGTGAGGCTGACCTCGGCCTTGGCCGTCCAGTCGATCGCCCGCACCGCCTGGCGGTCCAGCAGGCCCGCAATGGGATCGTCCGACGAGGGCGCGGGCCCATAGGCCTCGTTCGAGGCCTGGGCGAAGGCGGCGCGCGTCAGCGACGACGCGCCGGACTCGAGGGCGGTCGGCCTCGTCTGGGCCACGGCCCCCGCCGCGACGCACAGATGACCCGACACGCCGAAGGCGATGGCCAGCCCAGCCAACGGCCTCATCAGCAGTCTCCCACTCACGCCCCTCCCCGGGGCGTTCGACACGGCTTCAGCCTCTCACGGGAGGCGGGAGTCGCAAACGGGATTTCGCGCCCGCTTGGTTAAGCTGTGTTGAAAAGTCGCGGCTTTTTCCCGTGTCGGGATATGCCCGCCCCCGGCCTGCTACTGGCAGGCGAGGCACTCCTCGTAGTCGGTGCGCTCGGTCGGGCCGGCCTCGATCTGGACGACCTCCTCGCCGCCGGCGTGAGCCGCCCGCTGCACCGACTTGGAGCGCAGGTAGTACAGCGACTTGCAGCCCCGCTCCCACGCCTGCCAGTGCAGCATGTGCAGGTCCCACTTATCGACGTCGCCGGGCAGGAAGATGTTGATCGACTGGCTCTGGCAGATGTCGGCCGTGCGGTCGGCGGCCAGTTCCACCACCCAGCGCTGGTCGAGCTCGAAGGCGGTCTTGTAGACGTCCTTGTCGTCCTGGCTCAGGAAGTCGAGGTGCTGCACCGAGCCCTCGTTGGCCAGAATGGTGTCCCACACCGCCGGCGTGTTCTGGCCCTTGGTGTCCAGCAGCCGCTCCAGGTAGGGGTTCTTCACCGCGAACGACCCCGACAGGGTCTTGTGGGTGTAGATATTGGCCGGGATCGGCTCGATGCCGGCGGACGTGCCGCCGCAGATGATCGAGATCGAGGCGGTCGGCGCGATGGCCAGCTTGTGCGAGAAGCGCTCCATCACCCCGCGGTCGGCGGCGTCCGGGCACGGGCCGCGTTCGGCGGCGAGCGTGCGCGAGGCCGCGTCGCACTGGCGGCGCAGGTGCTTGAAGAGCCGCATGTTCCAGCTCTTGGCCAGCGCGCTCTCGAACGGCACGTTCTGCATCTGCAGGAACGAGTGGAAGCCCATCAGGCCCAGACCCACCGAACGCTCGCGCTGGGCGGCGTAGACGGCGTTCTTCATTTCGGGCGGCGCCCGGGTGATGAAGTCCTGCAGCACGTTGTCGAGGAAGCGCATCACGTCCTCGATGAAGGTCGGGTGGTCGCGCCATTCCATGAAGGTCTCGGCGTTGACCGAGGACAGGCAGCAGACGGCCGTGCGGTCGTTGCCGAGGTGGTCGACCCCGGTGTGCAGCATGATCTCGGAGCACAGGTTCGACTGGCGCACCTTCAGGCCCAGTTCGCGCTGATGCTGCGGCATCGAGCGGTTCACGGTGTCGGAGAAGATCAGGTAGGGCTCGCCGGTCTGCAGGCGGATCTCGAGGATCTTCTGCCACAGCGAGCGGGCGTCGACCTCGCGGAGGATCTCGTTGGTCTTCGGCGAGCGCAGGCCGAACATCGCGCCGTCGCGGACCGCCTCCATGAACTCGTCGGAGATGTTGATCCCGTGGTGGAGGTTCAGGGACTTGCGGTTGAAGTCGCCCGAGGGCTTCCGGATCTCCAGGAACTCCTCGATCTCCGGATGGTGGATGTCGAGATAGACCGCCGCCGAGCCGCGGCGCAGCGAACCCTGGCTGATGGCCAGCGTCAGGCTATCCATCACGCGGATGAAGGGGATGATGCCGCTGGTCTGGCCGGCGCCCTTCACCTTCTCCCCGATGGAGCGGACACCGCCCCAATAGGTGCCGATGCCGCCGCCGTTGGAGGCCAGCGCCACGTTCTCGTTCCAGACGCCCTGGATGCCTTCGAGCGAATCACCCACCGCGTTCAGGAAACAGGAGATCGGCAGGCCGCGGTTCGCGCCGCCGTTCGACAGCACCGGCGTCGAGGGCATGAACCAGAGCTTGGAGATGTAGTCGTAGACCCGCTGGGCGTGGTCGGCGTCGTCGGCATAGGCCGTGGCGACGCGGGCGAACATGTCCTGGTAGCTCTCGCCCGGCAGGAGGTAGCGGTCCTCCAGCGTGGTCTTGCCGAAATCGGTCAGCAGGGCGTCGCGCGAGCGGTCGACCTCGACCTTGCGGACCAGCTGCAGCTGCGGTCGTTCGGCGCGCTCCGGGGCGGCCTGGGCCGCTTCAGAGACCGATCGCATCACCGCTTCGCTGCCGCTCATGTCCAAAACCCATAACTTTCAGGCGCTTCGGCGAGAGAACCATCCCTCGTCGAGATCACTATATCTAGTGGGCGCCCCGCCCCTTTGACGCTTCATATGGGGGCATGAAGCCTAATGACTCGTCAACGGGCAGAGACGTTCCTCCACCGGAGTTTTTCTCTAACGAAAGGTTAACGCCGCTTCGTGGGGGTTGATCAATCAAGGCTTTCCGCCAACCCCTGCGACCGACGGTCACGAGACTGTGACAAAACAACTCGCCCCCCGGGCGAAGGCGCCAAAGCCTTCTACCGGCGCAAGGAATCCGCTTGCCCTCGTCCGCCCACGGCCCTATCTGGCGCCCTGTCATTGAGGAGTAGCCGCCCGCACCTTCAGCGGGGGACGCGTCAACAGACTTGCAGGCCTCGGCCCGCATGGCGCCTCCAGCCCCCGACCATTTCCACGAAATGGTCGGCCTTCTAACAAGAGGCCTGCATTTCATTCGAAATGCAGGGGACCTGGCGAGATCTTTGGCTTTCGCGTGTCGGTTCCCGGCGGGGTCGGCGGCGCGGAAAGCCATTGGTCCTGCCCGACCCCGCCCCGGTGACTGACGTGACCCTCGAACCCCTATTGATCTCCACCGGCCTCGTGGCCATCGCCGAGATCGGCGACAAGACCCAACTGCTGGCCATGCTGCTGGCGGCCCGCTTCCGCAAACCCCTGCCGATCATCGCTGGCATCCTGGTCGCCACCATCGCCAACCACCTGCTCGCCGCCGCCGTGGGCGCCGTGGCGGGCGATTTCCTGAACGGCCCCTGGATGAAGTGGGTCCTGGGCCTGGCCTTCATCGCCTTCGGCGCCTGGGCCCTGATCCCGGACAAGTTCGAGGATAAGGACGCCCCGCGCGAGAAGGCGGGCGCCTCGATCTTCGTGACCACCGTGGTCGCCTTCTTCTTCGTCGAGATGGGCGACAAGACCCAGGTGGCGACCGTGGCCCTCGCCGCCCGCTTCCACGAAGTGTTCCTCATCGCGGCCGGCACGACGCTGGGCATGATGATCGCCAACGTCCCGGCCGTGTTCCTGAGCCAGGCCGCCGCCGACCGCCTGCCGCTCAAGTACATCCGCTGGGCCGCCGCCGCCTGCTTCGCCGGCCTCGGCGCCTGGATCCTGCTCAGCCGATAGGCCGTCGCCCGGGTGGCGCCGGCGACCCGACAAGTCGCTGGACACCACTGTTCGCTCAGCGCACTGCTCAAGCGTGAGCATGATGTTGGCGGACAGTGCGCCGGCGGGGCTGGCCTGGTGGGCCGGCCCCGGCCAGGATTTCATGGCGGGCCTGGGCGAGGTGGCCGAACGCCCCGCCTTTCCCGACGCCGCCCGCCTGCTCTGCGCCAACATGCTGGCCCTGGCCGTGACCAACTCCGGCCTGAGGGCGGTGTTCAAGGACGCCGGCCGCTATGTCGCCGCCATGTGGGCCTTCCACCTCGACGAGACCGAGGGCCTGACCCTGGCTCGCCTGAAGGAGGTCTGCGGCCGCTCCGCCCTGCTCAGCCCCGGCCGCGCCCGGGCCCTGCTCCAGTTCCTGCAGCACCTGGGCTATGCCGAGCGCCTGCCAGGGCCGCCCCGCGCCGCCGCCTGGCGGCTGACCGACGCCTTCCGGCGCGACTGGGCGCTGCAGCTTCGCGCGTCCCTGGAGGCCGGCCGGGTCCTCGAGCCGGAGATGGGCCTGATCCTGGATGCGAAGGACGAGGCGGCGCTCTGGACCTATGGCCGTCTCCATGCGGAGGGTCTCTTCCAGGCGGCGACCGACGCGCCGCTGCCGCCGCCCCTGGCGGCCTTCATGCACGCCCATGCGGGCAATCAGATCCTCTGGACCCTGCTGGCCTCCGGCGAGGGCGGCGCTTTTCCGCCGGCCCTGGCGGGCCCCATCTCGGTCTCCGCCCTGGCCCGCCGCTTCAGCGTCTCGCGCATCCATGTCCACCGCATCTTCGAGCGGACCGCGCGGGAGGACGTCGCCCACCTGCAGCGCGACGGCCAGGTCCGGTTCAACGACGCCGCCCGCGAGGTCCTGCGCTGGATCTACGCCGTCCAGCTCGCCCAGATCCTCACCGCCGCGGGCCGCGCCACCCGGATCCACGGCCTGAAGGGCGGCGTCAAAAATGTGCAATTGTGACGCTTCTCCCCCGGGCCTAGCGTGAAGCAGCACGCTGGCTTCCAGCGGATCGCAGGGGACTTCAGGACATGATCAAGATGCTCACGGGCGCGGCTCTGGCCGCGACGATCGCGTTCGGCTGCGCGGCGGGCGTGGCCCAGGCCCAGACGGCGGAACGCACCTACGACAACGGCCCGGTCTGGACCGTCGGCTATGTCGAGACCAAGCCCGGCATGTTCGACGAGTACATGGCCTATGTGAACGGCCCGTACAAAGCCCTGCAGGAGGCCGCCAAGAAGCGCGGCGACATCCTGTCGTGGCACGTGCTGGCGGTGGATTCGCCGCGCGAGCACGAACCCGACGTGATCCTGCTGATCGAGTTCAAGAACATGGCGGTGTTCGACCGCGCCCTGTCCGAGCTCGACAAGGACACGGTCAACGCCTTCGGGTCGACGCCGAAGTTCAACCAGGCGGCGCTCAAGCGCGAAGACATCCGCATCCTGCGCGGCGGCGTCACCGCCCGCGAACTGGTGCCGCTGAAGTAGGGGCGCAGCGCCGCCCTCTCCCTCGCGAGGGGGAGAGGGCAAGCGACGCGCTCCCGCTCGTCGCCCCGAGGCCTCTAGAGCCCCAGGTTCAGCAGGGCCGGGTCACCGCCCTGGGCGGCGATGTTGACGCTCACCGCCCGCTCGACCGCGAACCGCAGCAGGGCGTGCGGGCCGCCGGCCTTGGGGCCGGTGCCGCTGAGGCCCTCGCCGCCGAACGGCTGGACGCCCACGACGGCGCCGATCATCGAGCGGTTCACATAGGCGTTGCCGGCGGGCACGGCCGCACGGACCTCCTCGGCGAAGGCCTCGATCCGGGTGTGGGCGCCCAGCGTCAGGCCATAGCCCGCCTTGCGCAGCGGCGCTGCTGCGGCTTCCAGCCCCGCGGCGTCGTAGCGGACCACGTGCAGGATCGGCCCGAACACCTCCTTCGGCAGGAACGCCGCCGACGGAATCTCGGCCAGCACCGGGGCGAAGAAGGTCCCCGCCGCCGGCGCGGCGACCGTGTGCAGCACCTTGGCCTCGGCGTTCAGCTTCGCCAGATGGGCCTGCAGGGCGCCGCGCGCCTCCTCGTCGATCACCGGGCCGATGTCCGTACGCGGATCGGCCGGCTCGCCCACCACCAGGGCGTCCATCGCGCCCTTCAGCCCCTCGATCAGGGCGTCGGCGGTGTCGTTCGGCGCGAACAGGATGCGCAGGGCCGAACAGCGCTGGCCCGCCGACCCGAAAGCCGACGTCACCACATCGTCGATCACCTGTTCGCGCAGGGCCGTGGTGTCCACGAACATGGCGTTCAGCCCGCCGGTCTCGGCGATGAAGGGCACGATCGGTCCCGGTCGCGCCGCTAGGGTCCGGTTGATCGCCCAGGCGGTCTCGGTGCCGCCGGTGAAGGCGACGCCCGCACAGTCCGGATGGGCGACGATCACCGCGCCGACGCTGGCGCCTTCGCCGGGCAGCAGGTGCAGCACGTCGGCCGGCAGGCCCGCCTGGTGATAGAGCTTCACCGCCGCCGCCGCGATCAGCGGGGTCTGTTCGGCGGGCTTGGCGACCACGGCGTTGCCGGCCGCCAGGGCGGCGGCGATCTGGCCGG
This sequence comes from uncultured Phenylobacterium sp., assembly GCA_945952175.1. Lineage (GTDB taxonomy): Bacteria > Pseudomonadota > Alphaproteobacteria > Caulobacterales > Caulobacteraceae > Phenylobacterium. The sequence goes on from CAMFHW010000032.1 coordinate 13,410, forward strand.
TGAAGATGGCCAGGGGGAAGTTCCACGGGCTGATGCAGGCGAAGACGCCGCGGCCGTGCATCGACAGCTGGTTGGTCTCGCCGACCGGGCCCTTCAGGGTTTCCGGCCCGCCGAACTGGCGCTCCGCCAGGTGGGCGTAGTAGCGGCAGAAATCGGCGGCCTCGCGCACCTCGGCCACGCCGTCGGCGAAGGTCTTGCCCGCCTCCCGCGTGCAGAGGGCCACCAGGGCCTCCAGATCGGCCTCCAGGGCGTCGGCCATGGCCCGGAGGACCGGAGCGCGCCCATGACCGCCACGAGCGTCCCAGGCCGGCTGGGCGGCGCGGGCGGCGGCGAAGGCGGTGTCGATCTGGGCGCTGGTCGCCGTCCAGACCTTCCCCACCGTCCGACCCGGATCGGAAGGGGCGTGGCGCGTCTCGCCCTCGCCGGAACCCAGCGCCTTGCCGCCGACCATCGGCCGCGCCTCGGGGCTCGTCGTGTCCAACCGCCCGACGGCGGTGACGAACCGCTCGCGCTCGACGGCGATCGACAGGTCGGCGCCCATCGAGTTCCTCCGCGCCGAGCCATAGAGGTCGACCGGCAGCGGGATGCGCGGATGCGGCGCCCCGCCCATGGTCTCGACCGTGGCGATCGGGTCGCCGACCACCTGGGAGACCGGGGTCTTCTCGTCCAGCAGGGCGTGCACGAAGGAGGTGTTGGCGCCGTTCTCCAGCAGGCGGCGCACCAGATAGGGCAGCAGGTCCTCGTGCCCGCCGACCGGGGCGTAGACCCTGAGCTTCAGCTTGCCGTAGCGCTCGGCCGCGCCGGCATAGAGCGCCTCGCCCATGCCGTGCAGGCGCTGGAACTCCGGCTCGACCCCGGCCTGGCGCGCCATGATCCGCACGGCCGCGAGCGTGTGGGCGTTGTGGGTCGCGAACTGCGGATAGAGCGCCGGCGAGGCCGCCAGCAGCACCCGCGCGCAGGCGAGGTAGGACAGGTCGGTCGCCGCCTTGGTCGTATAGACCGGATAGCCCGGCAGGCCGCCCACCTGGGCGCGCTTGATCTCGCTGTCCCAATAGGCGCCCTTCACCAGCCGCACCATCAGCCGGCGGCCCGAGGCCCGCGCGATCTGGGCGACCGCCTCGATCGTCTTGGGCGTGCGCTTCTGATAGGCCTGCACGGCCAGGCCCAGGCCCTTCCAGGCGCCGAGTTCGGCCTCGTTGGCCAGACGCTCGAGGATCTTCAGGCTGATGACCAGCCGGTCCGCCTCCTCGGCGTCCAGGGTCAGGTTGATATTGGCCTCGGCGGCGATCTTGGCCAGCCGCAGGGTGCGCGGATAGAGGTCGGCCCAGACCCGCTCCTCCTGCCGCGCCTCGTAGCGCGGCGAGAGCGCCGAGAGCTTCACCGACACCCCGTGCCCGGCCTCCGGCCCCTGGCCCTGGGCGCGCTGGCCCACGGTGCGCAGCGCGGCGGCGTAGGCGGCCTCGTACTTGTCGGCGTCGGCGTCGGTGCGGGCGCCCTCACCCAGCATGTCGAAGGAGCAGACATAGCCGTCGGCGTCGGCGCGCTTGATGGCTGCCGCGATGGTCCGGCCCAGCACGAACTGCTCACCCATGATCTTCACGGCGGCCGCCACCGCCCGGCGGATCACCGGCTCGCCCAGCCGGCCCGCGAGCTTGCGGATGAAGCCCGGCAGGTCGGCGCGCGCCTCCTCGTCCGGATCGATGATCTTGCCGGTGAGCATCAGGCTCCAGGTCGAGGCGTTGACCAGGAGGCTGTCTGAGCGGCCCATGTGGCTCGCCCAGTCGGCCGAGGCGATCTTCTCGGCGATCAGCCGGTCGCGGGTCTCCTCGTCAGGGGTCCGCAGCAGAGCCTCGGCCAGGCACATCAGCGCCAGGCCTTCGCGCGTCGACAGCGAGAACTCCTGCAGGAAGCTCTCCACCACGCCCTGCTTCTTGGCGCTCTGTCACGCGGAGCGCACCAGCGCCTCGGCCTCCTGTCGCACCTCCTCGCGCTCGGCGGCGCTGAGCGGCTGGGCGGCGATGAGGCCGGTGGCGGCATGGCGTTC
>CAMFHW010000033.1 GCA_945952175.1 uncultured Phenylobacterium sp.
GGGGCGGGCGCTTCGCTGGCGGGGGGGCGCGGGGGGGGGGCCGGGGGGGGCGGGGGGGGGGGTGCGCCCGGTCCCCCCCCGGTGCGGGGGGGGGGGGGCCGGGGGGGGGGGGGGGGGGGGGCGGCCACAAGCGCCGCGCCCGGTCTCGCCCCCTCCACCATCCTGCGGATGGTCCCCCTCCCCCGCTCGCGGGGGAGAAAGGAGAGGGCGCGAGCGATCACAGAACCGGCCAGCGCTCGGCGGTGCGCTCGACGACGCGGGCGAGGAAGGCGACCAGCTCGGCGCCCATTTCGGCGGTGAAGCCCTCGGGCTCGCCGGAGCCGAAGGCCAGGAGGCCGTCGCGGGCCGGCTCCCAGATCGCCATGCGGACCAGGGCCATGGAGCGGACCAGCGGCGCGCGTTCGCCGAACAGGCCGAGCGCGGTGGGCTGGAAGCCCATGCGCGCGACGCGGTGATGGCCGATGACCAGGTCGATGCCGCCTTCGGGCATGACCCGCCAGCCGGCCGGCGTGCGGTCGGGGCCTTCGAGGGCGACCACGCCGCCGATCAGGCCGAAGCGGAGCTGGGCGAGTTCGTCGACGCGGCGGGCGAGGTCGGCGTGGTTGCGCGCCTCGAGCAGGTCGATCACCGCGCCGTGGGTCTGGGCCTGGGCGGCGAAGTTGGCGCGGGCCGTGGCCTCGAGATACTTCCGCGCCCGGCTCTCGCGCTTGTGGGCCTCATGCACGCGAGCGAGGGCGGCGGGGCCGAACTCGACCACATTGGCGGCGTCGGGCTTCAGGCCCAGCTCAGCCAGCAGGGCGAGGTCTTCGCGCAGGAACTGCGGGTTGTCGGACAGGAACCGGCGGACCTCGTCGGGACCCCATCCGGATTGCTTCGCGGCCGCCCCGATCAAGTCCATGCGATGTCCCCGTTTCTACAGGATGGACTGTCCCGTCTTGGCCCAGTCCGCGAGGAATTGAGAAAGCCCCTTCTCGGTTAACGGGTGCTTGAAGAGGGCGGCAAAAACGTCGGGCGGGATTGTCGCGCAGTCGGATCCGGCGAGGGCGGCGGCGGTCACATGGGCCGGGGTGCGGATCGAGGCGGCGAGGATTTCGGTGTCGAAATCGAAGTTGTCGTAGATGGCGCGGATCTCGCTGATCAGCTCCATGCCGTCGGCGCCGTGGTCGTCCAGGCGGCCGACGAAGGGCGAGATGTAGCTGGCGCCGGCCTTGGCCGCGAGCAGGGCCTGGGCGGCGGAGAAGCAGAGGGTGACGTTGGTCTGGATGCCCTGGACCGCGAACTCCTGGACCGCGATCAGGCCGTCGCGGGTGAGCGGCACCTTGACCACGACGTTGGAGGCGATGGCGGCGAGCTTCTCACCCTCGGCCAGCATGCCGGCGACGTCGGTGGCGGCGACCTCGGCGCTGACCGGGCCCTCGACCAGGTCGCAGATCTCGGCGATCACCTCGAGCATCGGGCGGCCGGACTTGGCGATCAGGGTCGGGTTGGTGGTGACCCCGTCGACCAGGCCGGTGGCCGCCAGGTCCTTGAGGACGCCGACGTCGGTGGTGTCGAGGAAGAGCTGCATGGGGTCGGTCCGGGATTTGAGAGGGCCGTCCTTTTAGCGTTCCGCGGCGCGGGTTCAAAGGGCGGACCACCGCGCGCGGTGACGCGGCGAAGCCGCAAGATTGAACCACGAAGCACACAAAGGGCACGAAGAAGGGCTCGAAGACCTTGGTGATCTTCGTGTGCTTCGTGGTTGAACCTGCGGCGACAGGATCGGACGCCGCCTGATGGCGGCGGGGCGCGTGTTGGCTGCGACTCCTATATGCAGGGCGAAGATGAGCCGCATCGCCTCCATCCTGTTGCCCATGCCCCTGCCCGAGGCGTTCGACTACGCCGAGCCCGAGGGGATGGAGCTCAACGTCGGCGACCAGGTGGCCGCGCCGCTGGGGCCGCGGCTGATCCATGGGGTGGTCACGGCGCTGCGCGACGGGACCGGCGGCAACCGGCCGCTGAAGCCGGTGGAGGCGCGACTGGAGTCGCCGCCCCTGCCGCCCAACGCGATCGAGTTCATCCAGTGGGCGGCGCGCTATTCGGTGGATTGGCCGGGCCAGCCCCTGGCCATCGCCTTGCGCGGGGCCCGGGCGGCGCGAGAGAAGCCGACCCGGGTGATCGAGGCCACGGGGACGGCGCCCGCGCGGATGACGCCGGCCCGCGCCAAGGTGCTGGAGACCGCGGCGGCCGGCGGCCACATGAGCGGCGCCGACCTGGCCCGCGCGGCCGGCGTCTCGGCCGGGGTGGTGAAAGGGCTGGTCGACGAAGGCGCCCTGGCCGTGCGGCTGGTGGAACCGGATCAGAGGTTCGCGCCCCCCGACCTGGAACGGCCGGGCCATGGGCTCAATCCCAGCCAGGCGGCGGCGGCCGACGCCCTGAAGGCCATGCTGGCCGAGGGCGGGTTCAATGTGGCCCTGCTGGACGGGGTGACCGGGTCGGGCAAGACCGAGGTCTATCTGGAAGCCGTCCACGCGGTGCTGGCGGCCGACCCGGCCGCCCAGGTGCTGGTGCTGCTGCCGGAGATCGCGCTGACCCAGGCGGTGATCGCCCGCTTCGAGGCCCGGTTCGGCGTGCGGCCGGGCGAGTGGCATTCCGACGTCGCCCCGCCTCTGCGCCGGCGGGTGTGGGAGGGCGTGGCGACCGGCGACTGCCGGATCGTAGTGGGGGCGCGGTCGGCCCTGTTCCTGCCCTTCGCCAAGCTCGCCCTGATCGTCGTCGATGAGGAGCATGACAGCTCCTACAAGCAGGAGGACGGCTTCATCTATCAGGCGCGCGACCTGGCGGTGGCGCGAGGCAAGATCGAGGGCGCCGGCGTGGTGCTGGCCTCGGCGACGCCGTCGCTGGAGTCGTTGAGGAACGCCGAGACCGGGCGCTATCGCTGGCTGCGGCTGTCGGCGCGGCACGGGACGGCGCGGCTGCCGGACATCGGCCTGATCGACCTGCGCGAGACGCCGCCCGAGCGGGGGCGCTGGCTGTCGCCGGCCCTGGTGACGGCGATGGGCGAGACCTTCGCGGCGGGGGAGCAGACCCTGCTGTTCCTGAACCGGCGAGGCTATGCGCCGCTGGTGCTGTGCAAGGCCTGCGGCGAGCGCATGACGGCGCCGGACACCGAGTCCTGGCTGGTGGAGCATCGCTATTCCGGCCGGCTAGTCTGCCACCTGACCGGCTTTTCCATGCCGAAGCCCGAGAAATGCCCGCACTGCGGGGCGGCCGAGAGCCTGGTCTCGATCGGCCCGGGCGTGGAGCGGGTGGAGGAGGAGGCGCGCGCGCTCTTCCCCCAGGCGCGGATCGCCGTCTTCTCGTCGGACACCATGTGGGACGCGCGCGAGGCGCGCCGGCTGGTCGAGGCGATGGAAGAGGGCGAGATCGACATCCTGGTGGCCACCCAGGCGGCGGCCAAGGGCCACAACTTCCCGAACCTGACCCTGGTGGGGGTGGTCGACGCCGACCTTGGCCTGCGCGGCGGCGACCTGCGGGCGGCCGAGCGGACCTATCAGCTGCTGGCCCAGGCGACGGGCCGCGCAGGGCGCAAGGAACGGCCGGGCCGGGCCCTGCTGCAGACCTATGCGCCGGAGCATGCCGTGATGCAGGCCCTGGTGGCCCAGGACCGCGACGCCTTCACCAGCGCCGAACTGGCCGAGCGGGAGCTGGCCGGACTGCCGCCGTTCGGGCGGCTGGCGGCGGTGGTCGCCTCGGGGCCGGACGCGGCCCAGCTGGAGGACTTCGTGCGCAAGATGGCCGAGGTCGCGCCCAATGCCGACGGCGTGCAGGTCTACGGGCCGGCCGACGCGCCCCTGGGCCTGGTGCGGGGGCGCCGACGCAAGCGGTTCCTGGTGCGGGCCGACCGGACGGTGGACCTGTCGGCCTATATGGCCGCCTGGCGCGCGCGGGTGCGGCCGCCGGGCGCGATCCGGGTCGCGATCGACGTGGACCCGTACAGCTTCCTGTGACTTCTCCGCTCGTCCCGGCGTCGCGAAGCGGGCGCGCAGCAGCCAATGCCGGGATCCAAATCGGAGGTCACGGCGTCTCCGCGATTGGAACCACGAAGCGCACAAAGAACACGAAGGAGCCGGGCCGACCTTGGTGTCCTTCGTGGGCTTCGTGGTGAATTGAGCGGCCTTCGGCCTGGGCGCCGAGCCTAGAACGTCAGGTTCTGGACCTGGGCGGCGGTGAAGGCGTTCACCTGGGCCGGGGTCATGGCGCCGATGGCCGTGCTGGTCAGGGCGCGGACCTGGGTGAGGGTCAGGGACGGGATCTGGGTGACGGCCAGGGCCGAGACCTCGGTGGAGGTCAGGCCGGCGATCACGGTGGTCGAGAGCTTGGTGATCTGGGCGGTGGTGATGGCGCCGATCTGATCGCTGGTCAGCCAGCCGAACTCGTTGGCGCCGAGGGCCGTGATCTGGGTGGCGGTGAAGCCCGGCACCTGGGTCGCGCCGAGGGCGGCGAAGCCGGTGGCGCCCAGGCTGAACAGGTTGGTGGTCGAGAGCGCGCCGATCTGGGCGGTGGTCAGCGCGCCGACCTGGGTGAAGCTCAGCTCGGCGAAGCCCGTGGCGCTCATGTCGCGCAGCTGGGCGAGGCTGAAGCCGCGGACCTGGGTGGCGTTGAACGAGCCGATCTGGGTGGGCGTCAGGCCGCCGAGCGAGGTCGAGGACAGGCCGCCGATCTGGGCGGCGGTGAGCGCGGCGGTCTGCATGCCGGTCAGGGCCGCGAGCCCGGTCGCGCCCAGGCCGTTCAGTTGCGCGGCGGTGAAGGACCGCACCTGGATGAAGTTGAACTCGGCGACGTCGGCGGCGCCGAGCTGGCTGAGCTGGGTGGCGGTGAGGCCGCCGGTCTGGGTGGTGGAGAGGTTCTGGACCTGGGTGAGGGTCAGGGTCCCGAAGTTGGTGGCCGACAGGGCGCCGAGCTGGCTGGCGGTCAGCGCGTCGATCTGGGTGTCGGTGAGCTTGGCGAAGGCCGAGCCGTCGAGGCCGGACATCATCGCCACCGAGAAGCCCTGGGTCTGGGTGGTGGTGAGCCGGGCCGCCTGGGTGGCCGAGAGCGCGGCGTAGCCGGAGGCCGAGACGCCGCTCAGCTGGCCGGCGGTCAGGGCCGAGATCCGCGTGTCGGACAGCGAGGCGAGCGTGGCGGGCGCCAGCGCCCCGACTTGTGCGGCGGTGAGCGCGGCGACCTGGGTGTCGGCGAGGCTGGCCAGGCGGGTGGCGTCGAGGCTGCGCACCTGGAAGGCCGAGAAGCCCTGGATCTGGGTGGCGGTCAGGGCCGCGACCACGGTGGCGTCGAGGGCGGCGAAATTGGTGACCGACAGCGCGCCCAGCTGGGCGCCGGTCAGGGCCGAAAGCTGGGTGTCGTCGAAGCGGCCGAACTCGGTGGTCGTAAGACCGCCGAGCTGGGTTCCGGTCAGGCCGCGCAGCAGGGTGGTCGACAGGCCCGCGAGCTGGGTGTCGGTGAGCTGGGCCAGGTTGGCGTTGGAGAGCGCGCCGAGCTGGGTGGGGGTGAACTGGTCGACCTGGGTCGCCGTGAGGTTGGCGAAACCGGTGGTCGACAGGCCGCCGAGCTGGGTGACGGTCAGGGCGGCGACCTGGGTCCTGCTGAGCCCGGCCAGGGCCACCGGATCGAGGGCCGACAGGTTGGTGGCCGAGAGGGCCGAGACCTGGGTGGCGGTGAACCCACCGACCTGGGTTCCGCTGAGCTCGGCGAAGTCGGTGAGACTGAGGCTGGCGACCTGGGTGTAGGTCAGGCCGGCGATCTGGGTCGCCGTCAGCCCGCCGGCCTGGGTGGCCGTGAGCGCCGACAGGCCCGTGGCGGTGAGCGCGCCGACCTGGGTGGCGCTGAGCGCCGCGACCGCCGAGCCGCTGAGCTGGGAGATGTCGGTGGCGGTCAGGGCCGCGACCTGGGCGGCCGAGAGGGCGCCGACCTGGGTCGCGTTGAACTGGGCGAAGGCGTTGGGATCGAGACCGGCGAGCTGGGCCGGCGTGAAGCCCTTGATCTGGGTTACCGACAGGTTCGCGGCCTGGGCGTTGGCGAGCGCGGCCAGGCTGGTCACCGACAGGCCGCCGAGCTGGGTGGCGGTGAGCGCGGCGATCTGGGTGGTCGAGAACTCGCCGATGTCGGTGGCGGTGAGCGCCCGCATCTGGCTGATCGTCAGGCCGGCGAGCTGGGTCGTGCTGAGCGCCGCGACCTGGGTGTCGACCAGGCTGGAGAAACTGGTCGCGCCGAGGCCGCCGAGCTGCGCCGCGCCGAGGGCGGCGATACGGGTCTGGTCGAAGGCGGCGAGCTGGGACGAGGAGAAGCCCGACATCTGGGCGGCGCTGAGCTGCACCAGCTGGGCGACGTCGAAGACCACCCCGCCCTGCAGGTGCGGGATCTGGGTGGTGGTCATGCCGCGCAGCTGCGTGCCCGACAGGGCCGCGACCTGGGTGACGGACAGGGCCTCGACTTCCGTGGTGGTGAGCGCGCCGACCTGGGTGGTGGCGAGCTGGCCCATCATGGTCGTGGACAGCGACTGCAGGGTCGTGAGCGAAAGGCCCGCGATCTGCGCCGTGGAAAGATAGGAAATCGGCATAAGCCCGTCCCGCCTCGCGCGTTCCTACCTTCGCCGACCTGAGTCAACGAATGGCAAAGCGCGAGGTGAAAATTAGCGGTGATTCGCCACAGACGTGTCGGCGATCAGTGCGCCGGCGGCCCGCCACGCTTCCCGGACGCCTTTCGCGACGCCATGTTCAGCGCCTCGACCCCGGCCGAGAAGGCCATGGCGGCGTAGATATAGCCCTTCTCCACATGCACTCCGAAGCCCTCGGCGATCAGGGTCGCGCCGATCATCAGCAGGAAGCCCAGCGCCAGCATCACCACGCTGGGATTGTCGTGGATGAAGTTGGCCAGCGGATCGGAGGCCACCAGCATCAGGGCGACCGCGCAGATCACGGCGATGATCATGATCGGCAGGTGATCGGTCATGCCGACGGCGGTCAGGATCGAGTCGATCGAGAAGACGATGTCCAGCAGCAGGATCTGGATGATCGCCGCGCCGAAGTTCATGGCCACGGGCGCCTTCTTGTCCAGGAGGTCGTCGCTGGGGGTCGGATCCATGGTGTGGTGGATCTCGGTGGTCGCCTTCCAGACCAGGAACAGGCCGCCGGCCAGGAGGATGATGTCGCGCCAGGAGAAGGCCAGGTCGAACAGCGGGTGGCCCTCGGCGTTCAGCGGCGCCTGAAACGGCAGGGTGAAGACCGGCGCCACCAGGCCCGCGATGAAGGCCAGCGTCGACAGCAGGGCCAGCCGCAGGATCAGGGCCAGGCTGATGCCGACGCGCCGCGCGCGGGTGCGCTGCTCCGGCGGCAGCTTGTTCGACAGGATCGAGATGAAGACCAGGTTGTCGACGCCGAGCACCACCTCCATGACGACGAGCGTGATCAGGGCCGCCCAGGCGGCGGGATCGGTAGTCAGCGCCAAAAGGTCCGCCATGGGTCTCCTCGGAAATGCCGTTCACCGTGCTAGGCGAACGTCGACGGTCAAGACCTAGAGGCATACGCGTATGATTTCCAGTCATACGCGTACAATCTTGCAAATCGATGGCCGCGCTAACCCGCTGGTGACCACCTGTGGGGCAAGCTTAGCGGGTTGCGTCGGGCTCTGCTCGCTCGGCGCGCGAATTGCACTCGCCTGCCAGGGCGCCTCGAACGGGCGCCGTTATGGGACGCCACGCCGTGAACGACGCCGCGAACATCCGCTCTCTGACCAGCCTCCGGTTCTTCGCCGCCCTCTGGGTGGTGCTGTTCCACTATTGGCCGCTGCTGACCGGAACCGAGGTCCTGCCCGGCCTGGTGGCCAAGGGCTATCTGGGCGTGGAGCTGTTCTTCACCCTGTCGGGCTTCATCCTCTGCCACGTCTACCGGACGGGCCTCGAGGAAGGCCGGTTCAAGTACGGCGCGTTCCTTTGGGCGCGGCTGGCGCGGGTCTATCCGCTGCACATCGCCACACTGGCCGGCCTGGGCGCTGTGGCGATCGCCGCCGGCGTCGCGGGCTTCTCGGTCGACCCCAACATCCTGTCCTGGGCCAGCCTGCCGGCCCAGCTCACCCTGACTCAGGCCTGGGGCTTCGCCCCCGTGGCCAGCTGGAACCATCCCTCTTGGTCGATCTCGGCCGAATGGTTCGCCTATCTGACCTTCCCGGTCTTCGCCTGGACGGTGCTGAAGCTGAAGGACCGGCCCCTGGTCGCGGTCGGCGCGGCCATAGCCTTCCTGTGGGCGCTCTATGCCGGATTCCAGGCCGCGACCGGCTTCCCGCTGACCAAGGCCACAATCCATTGGGGCGCGCTGCGGATCGTCCCCTGCTTCTTCTATGGCTGCGCCCTGCACGCCCTGTGGCGCGCCCGGCCAGCGCGGAATCAGGGCCCAGCCCTCGCGGGCGCCCTGATTTCAGGCGCCGCCGCGCTCACATTTGCGGCACTGGGCGCCCCGGACGCCTTGATCGTGACGACGCTGGGCGGGCTGATCTTCTTCTTGGCCCGGCTTGCTCAAACCCACTCTCCCATTTTGGCGCAGGCGCCGCTCGTCTATCTCGGTGAGATCAGCTATTCGACCTACATGATCTGCGTGCCGTGGATGATAGTCTTCGCGAATGCCGCTACCAGAATCTTTCAGCTCAAGCATGGCCATTTGACGCCCACGCTGTGGTTAGTTTTGCTGATCGGCGTGGTTCCTCTTTCCGCGCTGTCCTATCATCTGATCGAGAAGCCCGCCCGGGCCGGGATGAAGCTCATGGCCGAGGCGTGGGCGACTCGGCGACCTTCCGCCGCACACGCATAAAGCCTCTTTTCATTCCCCTGTGAGATGAGTATCCCTTTCGCAGTTCGCGGCGGGGGAGTTTTGCCGGCATGCTTAAACGGACCAGGACCGTGTTCGGTTCTCTGGCCGCCGCGGCGGTCATGACCCTTGCGCCGATCACCGGCGCTTCGGCCGACACCTACTGGCAATGCGTGCCCTTCGCCCGTCTCGTCTCGGGCATCCAGATCTTCGGTGACGCCCGCACCTGGTGGCAGCAGGCCGTCGGCCGCTACGACACCGGCTTCACGCCCAAGACCGGCGCCGTCCTCTGCTTCAAGCCCACCGGCAAGATGACCCTCGGCCACGTGGCCGTGGTGAGCCAGGTGCTCACCGACCGCGTGATCCAGATCACCCACGCCAACTGGTCCCGCATCGGCGGCGCCCGCGGCCAGATCGAGAAGGACGTGACGGTGATCGACGTGTCGCCCGCCGGCGACTGGTCGACGGTCAAGGTCTGGTACGATCCGGTGCGCGACCTCGGCACTACCACCTATCCGACCTACGGCTTCATCTATCAGGACGCCCAGGCCAAGCAGATCGCCAACAACGGCCTGAGCGCCGCCGGCAACGCCGCCCTGTCGATGGCCCAGAGCGCCGCCAGCCAGGTGGCCTCGGCCGTCCGTCCGGGCGCCAGCCCGCTGTCGCTGCTGAGCCAGGCCGCCGACTCGGGCGACAAGATCGCCGCCCTGATCCAGGCCGTGACCTCCGGCTCGCAAGCGCCGGCCGACCAGAAGAACTAGGCGGCCGCCTCTTTCAGACGTCATGGCCGGGCTCTGCCCCGGCCATCCATGATCTCCGCCTATGGGGATTTGCCTCAACCTGCGGCGCGTATGGGTCGCCGGGACAAGCCCGGCGATGACGATCGGGTTGGCGCATCCGCCGCCCGTTGACCTCCTGAGCCCGCCGCCGCAAGACAGGGCGGGGCCGGGAGATCCACATGCTCAACCTGCTGCGACGGGGCGCTTCGGCCTTCGAGACGCTGGACGTCGCGAGCTTGCCCGCGGCCTGGCGGCTGCCGGCGGACGCCGTCTGGCTCGACATGGCCTCCCCCACCCGCGACGAGGAGCTCGTCGTCGAGCAGGCGCTCGGCCTCGACCTGCCGACCATCGAGGAGATGGCCGCGATCGAGCCGTCCAGCCGTCTCTACCAGGAGAACGGCGCGACCTTCATGACCGCGAGCCTGCTGATCCGCAGCACCGACTCGCACCCGGCGCTCAGCCCAGTGACCTTCGTCCTGAGCGACCAGCGGCTGGTGACCATCCGCTACGAGGCGGTGAAGGCGTTCGGCAACTTCGCCCAGCGCGCGCTCGCCACCGGGGTCGACGCGGGAGCCGGAGGCGAAGCCCTGCTCGGCCTGCTGGACGCGGTCGTGGAGCGGCTGGCCGAAGTGCTGGAGATGGGCTCCGACCAGGTGCAGGCCTCGTCCAACGCCATCTTCGACCGGCCGCGCGGCGCGGCGTTCGAGCCCCTGCTGACCAGCTTGGCGCGCGTCCAGTCGCGGGCGGCGCTGGCCCGCACCAGCCTGGTGAGCCTCGGCCGGCTCGCCAGCTTCGCGGCCCTGGCCAGCGAGATCCGCGAGCAGCCCGCCTGCCAGGCGCACCTCACCTCGCTGCAGCACGACATCCAGTCGCTGACCGACCATTCCGGCTATCAGGCCTCGCACATCTCCTTCCTGCTCGACGCGGCGCTGGGGCTGATCAACATCGAGCAGAACGTGACCATGAAGTTCCTGGCCGTGGTCACGGTGATCCTGATGCCGCCCACCCTGGTGGGCGCGATCTACGGGATGAATTTCGAGCACATGCCCGAGCTGAAGTGGGCGTTCGGCTATCCGTTCGCACTGATCGTGATGGCGGTCTCGGCGGTGGGACCGTTCCTGTGGATGCGCAAACGGGGTTGGTTTTAGGGCGCTCTGCCCGCCTGACGCGCAATCATCCCCACAATGGGGTTAATGCTGTGGAATTCCGACCCTGCGACAGGCTGTCGCAACCCTTCCTTAAGCGCGTTCTCGCCAGTCTCGCCGGACCTGAAAAGAACCCCGCTGATGTCGTTCGCGAACCCCCAGTTCCGCTCGCTCGGCTCGGACGGCCTACGGGCCGTGCTCGAGCAGCACCGACGCTATCTGGCCGGCCGCAGCGGCGGACGGCGCGCGAACCTTTCCCATGTGGACCTGGCCAACCGGCAGCTCGACGGGGTCGACCTGCGTGAGGCGGACCTGTCCGGCGCGCGCCTGACCGAGACCTCGCTGTCGGGGGCCAATCTGAGCCAGGCCGTGCTGTTCGCATCCGACCTGCGTGACGCGGACCTGCGCCAGGCGAACCTGTCGCGCGCGGACCTGCGCGGGGCCTGCCTGCGCGGCGCGAACCTGGCCGGGGCCGACCTGGCGGGTTGCGACCTGCGCGAGGGGCGCATCGCCTTGCAGGACCGGGCCGAGGGCTTCCGCATCCTGGAGCACGCCCAGCGCGCGGGCGAGAGCCGCATCGCCGTGGTGTCCGGGGCGAACTTCGCAGGCGCCCAGCTGGGCGGCGGGGTGAGCCAGGCGACCGACTTCACCGACGCCAACCTGGCCGGTGCGACCCTGGGGGGCGCCAAGCTGGTCAAGGCGACCCTGGACGGGGCGGACCTGACCGGCGCCGACCTGTCGGGCGCCGACCTGACCGGCGCCTCGCTGCGCGGCGCGGTGATGGTGAAGGTGCAGCTCGGCTTCGCCAATCTGGACGAGGCCGACCTGACGGGCGTGCTGAAGGCGCCGCCGCCGGTGATCTATGTGGAGGACCGGCCGCTGGACATGGTGTTGCGCGAGCACCAGGCCTATTGCGACAGCGACGGGCGCGAGGGGAAGATCGCCCGCATCCCCGAGATCGATTTCCGCCCGATGCGCACCCTGAAGGGCCGCAAGCTGACGGGGCTGTCGGCGCCGCGCAGCGTGTTCTTCGGCATGAACCTGGAAGGCTGCCAGCTGCAGGGCGCGGACCTGTCGGGCTGCGACCTGCGCGGGGCCAATCTGAAGGGCGCCGACCTGCGCGGCGCGCGGCTGATGGACGCCCAACTGACCCGCGCCGACCTGCGCGAGGCCAAGCTCGGGCCGCTGGCGATCGGCGACGGGCGGATGGTGCGGACGGACCTGTCGCGCGCAATCCTGCGCCTGACCGACCTGACCGGCGCCTGCGCCCAGAAGGCGCGGTTCCTGGAAGCCGACCTGGCCGGCGCGCAGCTGCGCGGCTGCGACCTGCGCGGGGCCGAACTGGAGGTCTAGGGCCGTTCTCCTCTCCCGCTTGCGGGAGAGGGTTGGGCGAGGGCTCTTTCGGCGACCGGAGCGCCCTCTGCACGTCGGCACCCCCTCACCCTACCCTCTCCCCCGCGAGCGGGGGCGAGGGACGCAAACCTCCAGCGTCAGTCTCTAGGCGATTTCGCGAAACGGCCGTCGCCTTCGACCTGGTCGCGGACGATCGTGGGCGCGGGGCAGCCGTCGACCAGGCGCAGGACCGGCAGCATGAGCGCGGCCTTCGGCAGGTCGCCGAGTTTCGACAGGCGGGCCAGGCCCTGGCTGACCGGGGTGGTGCGCCAGGCGTTGGGGCAGGCGTCCGGGGCGGCCAGGAGCGCGGTGCGCGGGCCCGGCAGGGCGTGGGTCGGCGCGACGGCGATCGCGGCGGCGGCGAGGATGGCGAGCGGCATGGCAAGTCCTCCTGCGCCCTAGACTAGCACGCCGCCCCTAGCGCTGCATCCGCACCCAGGCGACGCCGGTAAGGAGGTCGGCGCCCCGCTCCAGCTCGCGGAAACCTTCACGGGCGTAGAAGGCGCGGGCGCGCAAGTTCTGGGTCTGGCACTTGAGCGAGACCGGCCCCCTGGCGCGGGCGACGACATGGTCGAGCAGGGCCTTGCCGGCGCCCTGCCCCCGCTCGGCCACATAGAGCGAGTGGATGAAATCGTCCGGCTCGAACACCGAGGCGACGCCGACGATCCGGGCGTCGGCGACGGCGACATGGACGCTCTCGTCCGCCGCCGCGTTCAGGAAGTCCTGGGCGTTGTGCCGCCAGGCCGGCAGCCAGGTGAAGGTGTCCCGCAGGACGCGCTGATAGAGGCTGGCCGCGATGGGCAGCTCGCAGAGCAGCGCGCCGCGGACCAGCACCCGGGCCTAGGCCTGCATCGTCCACCCCTCGACGCCCATGGCCGCCTGGCGCAGCGCCTCGGAGCGGGTCGGGTGGGGGTGGCAGGTGCGGGCCACGTCCTCGGAGGCGGCCTTGAACTCCATGGCCACGCAGTACTCGCCGATCATCTCGCCGACCTGGGGCCCGATCATGTGGACGCCCAGCACCTCGTCGGTGGTCGCGTCGGCGAGGACCTTCACGAAGCCCTCGGTCTCGTGGTTGATCTTGGCGCGGCTGTTGGCGGTGAAGGGGAACTTGCCGGACTTGTAGGCCCGGCCCGCGGCCTTCAGCTCTTCCTCGGTCTGGCCGACCCAGGCGACTTCCGGTGCGGTGTAGACCACCGAGGGGATGACGCCATAGTTCACATGGCCCGCCTTGCCGGCGATGGTCTCGATGCAGGCGACCGCCTCTTCCTCGCCCTTGTGGGCCAGCATCGGGCCGTGGGTGACGTCGCCGATCGCCCAGACGCCGGGCGCCGAGGTCTTCCAGTGGTCGGTGTCGATGAAGCCGCGCTTGTCGGGGACGATGCCGACGCTCTCCAGGCCCAGGCCCTCGGTATAGGGGCGCCGCCCGATGGCGAGCAGGACATAGTCGGCGCTGATCGTCTCGGCTTCGCCGCCGGCCACGGGCTCGACGGTGAGGTCGACCTTGGTCTTGGTCGCCTTGGCGCCGGTGACCTTGGCGCCCAGCTTGAAAGTCATGCCCTGCTTGGTCAGCGCGCGCTGGAAGGTCTTGGCGACCTCGGCGTCCATGCCGGGGCAGATGCGGTCGAGGAATTCGACGACGGTCACCTGGGCGCCCAGGCGGCGCCAGACCGAGCCGAGCTCGAGCCCGATGATGCCGGCCCCGATCACGACCAGGCTCTTCGGCACTTCGGGGATGGAGAGCGCGCCGGTGGAATCCAGGATGCGCTGGTTGTCGACGGTGACGCCCGGCAGGCCCGACGGCTCCGAGCCGGTGGCGATGACGATGTTGGCGGCCTCGAGCGTGGTGACGGCGCCGTCCTCGCCTACGACCTCGACCTTGCCCTGGCCGGCGATGCGGCCCGCGCCCTTCACCCAGTCCACCTTGTTCTTCTTGAACAGGAACTCGACGCCCTTGGTCAGGGCGGCGACCGACTCGGCCTTCTGGGCCATCATCTGGACGAGGTTGAGCTTGGGCTTCACCTCGATGCCGAGGGTGGCGAACTCCTTGCCAGCGGCGGCCTCATAGAGCTCCGAGGCGTGCAGCAGGGCCTTGGACGGCATGCAGCCGACGTTCAGGCAGGTGCCGCCCAGGGTGACCCGCTTCTCCACCACCGCGGCCTTCAGGCCGAGCTGGCCGGCGCGAATGGCGGCGTTGTAGCCGGCGGGGCCGCCCCCGATGATGACGACGTCGTATTGGGCCATGAGCCTTTGGATCCGTTGAGAAGCGCGGCCCGGATATAGTCACCGGAGCCCCGCGGAACGAGGGCCGCCTCGTTCCGCGGGCCCTTGAGGCGCTAGAGGTCGAGCAGCAGGCGCTGCGGATCCTCGATGGCTTCCTTGACGCGGACCAGGAAGGTCACGGCGCCCTGGCCGTCGACGATTCGGTGGTCGTAGCTGAGCGCCAGGTACATCATCGGGCGGATCACCACCTGGCCGCCCATGGCCATCGGGCGGTCCTGGATCTTGTGCATGCCCAGGATGCCGGACTGCGGCGCGTTGAGGATCGGCGTCGACATCAGCGAGCCGTAGACCCCGCCATTGGAGATGGTGAAGGTGCCGCCTTGCAGGTCTTCCAGGGCGAGCTGGCCGTCGCGGGCCTTCTTGCCGAGGTCGCCGATCGCCTTCTCGACGCCGGCCAGGCTCATGGCGTCGGCGTCGCGGACCACCGGGACCACCAGGCCGCGCTCGGTGCCGACGGCGACGCCGATGTCGTAGTGGTTCTTGTAGATCAGGTCCTGGCCGTCGATCTCGGCATTGACCTCGGGCACGTGCTTCAGGCCGTGAATACAGGCCTTCACGAAGAAGCTCATGAAGCCGAGCTTCACGCCGTGGGTCTTCTCGAAGACGTCCTTGTACTGGTTGCGCAGGGCCATGACGTTGGTCATGTCGACCTCGTTGAAGGTCGTCAGCATGGCCGCGGCGTTCTGGGCCTCCTTCAGCCGGCGCGCGATGGTCTGGCGCAGGCGGGTCATGCGGACCCGTTCCTCGCGCTCGTGGATTTCGCGCGGGGCGGCGGGGGCCGGCGCGGGCGCGGGGGCCTTGGCGCGGGCTTCGAGGGCGGCCAGCGCATCGCCCTTGGTCACGCGGCCGTCCTTGCCGGTGCCGGCGATCGCACCAGCGTCGAGATTGTTCTCCGCCACGATGCGCTGGGCCGAGGGGGCCAGCGGGGCGGCGGCGGCCGGCTTGGCCGCGGCGGCGGGCGCCGGCGCGGGGGCGGGAGCCGGAGCCGGCTTGGGC
>CAMFHW010000034.1 GCA_945952175.1 uncultured Phenylobacterium sp.
GACCGGCAAGCAGGTCTGGCGCTTCTACACCGCGCCCAATCCGGAGGGGAAACCCGATGGCGCGGCCTCCGACAAGATCATGGCCGAGAAGGCCGCGGCCACCTGGTCGGACGGCGTCTGGAAGCAGAGCGGCGGCGGGGCGACGATCTGGGATTCGATGGCCTACGACCCGACCCTCGACATCCTCTATCTGGGCGTCGGCAACGGCAGCCCGTGGAACCAGCAGAAGCGCTCGGGCGGCAAGGGCGACAACCTCTTCGTCTCGTCCATCCTGGCCCTGAAGCCGGACACCGGCGAATATGTCTGGCACTACCAGACGACCCCCGGCGAGAGCTGGGACTATACGGCGACCCAGCACCTGATCCTGGCCGACCTGACGATCGCCGGCCAGCCGCGCAAGGTGATCATGCAGGCGCCGAAGAACGGTTTCTTCTATGTGCTGGACCGGGCCAACGGCCAGCTGATCTCGGCCAAGAACTTCGTGCCGATCACCTGGGCCAGCGGGGTCGATCCCAAGACCGGCCGCCCGGTCGAGAACCCCGGCGCCCGCTATATCGACAAGCCGTCGCTGCAGCTGCCCGGCCCGCTGGGCGCGCACAACTGGCATCCGATGTCCTTCGACCCGAAGACCGGGCTGGTCTACATCCCCGCCCAGGCCTCGCCCTTCGCCTACACCAACATCAAGGACTTCAAGTACAAGCCCGGCGGCTGGAACGTCGGCACCGACCTGCTGGCCAACGCCCTGCCCGAGGACAAGGCGCAGCTCGCGGGCCTGAAGGCCATGTTCAAGGGCCAGCTCATCGCCTGGGATCCGGCGACCCAGACGGCCCGCTGGACGGTGGAGCACCCCTACTTCTGGAACGCCGGCGTGGTCTCGACGGCCGGCGGCCTGGTCTTCCAGGGCGCGGGCGAGGGCAAGTTCGTCGCCTATGACGCGGCCACCGGCAAGTCGTTGTGGAGCTACGAGACCACCAACGGCGTGGTCGCCGCGCCCGCCACCTATGAGATCGACGGCGAGCAGTACGTCGCGGTCATGGTCGGCTACGGCGGCGGCGGCCCGATCTCGGCCTCGGTCCTGCTCGGCAACCAGCCGCGGCTGCCCGGGCGTCTGATGGTGTTCAAGCTCGGCGGCACGGCCACGGCCAAGCCCTACGACATCCCCAAGGTTCCTCCCCTCGACCTGACGAAGGTGACCACCACGGGCGACGCGAAGAAGGGCTTCGCGGTGTTCCACGAGAACTGCCAAGTCTGCCACGGCCCGAACGCCTCGGGCACCTACCTGCCCGACCTCAAGCGCTCGCAGATGCTGCTGACCGCCGACAACTTCCACTCGGTGGTGATCGACGGGGTCCGCCAGCACAGCGGCATGGCCAGCTTCTCGCGGTTCATCTCGGCCGGGGATGCGGAGGACATCCGCGCCTACATCATCAGCGAGGCGAAGAAGGGCCAGGCCGCCGGCGCGGCCACCGGCGGGAAGTAATCCGCAGGGCCATCCCGGCCGCGGCCGACGCCGAAGCCGGGATGACGCCTTGGAGCATCAACGCCGCAGAGCGGCCTCGAAGGCCTCGGAGATGCCGTCGGCCTGATCGGCGGTCAGCACCAGGGGCGGAGAGATCCGCACCGTGTGGTCGTGGGTGTCCTTGCAGAGGAAGCCACGGGCCATCAGGTCCTCGCAGACCGGCCGCGCGCCGCCGGCCTCGGGGTGCAGCTCGACCGCCAGCATCAGGCCGCGGCCGCGCACCTCCTTGATCGCCGGGTGGCGGATCGAGGCCAGCGAGCCCTTCAGCCGCGCGCCGGCGCGCTCGGCGTTCTCGATCATGCCTTCCTCGACCAGCACCTTCAGCGCCATGCGGGCGACGGCGCAGGCCAGCGGGTTGCCGCCGAAGGTCGAGCCGTGGTCGCCGGGCTTCAGCACGCCCAGCACCTCGGAGTTCGAGAGCACGGCCGAGACCGGATAGAAGCCGCCCGACAGCGCCTTGCCGACCAGGGTCAGGTCCGCCTCGATCCCCTCATGCTGTTCGGCCAGCAGCTTGCCCGTGCGGCCGAGGCCGGTCTGGATCTCGTCCAGGATGAGGACGACATTGTGCTGGGTGCAGAGTTCGCGGACGCGGGTGAAGTAGCCGGCCGGCGGGATCATCACGCCCGCCTCGCCCTGGATCGGCTCGACCAGGAAGCCCACCGTGTTCGGGGTGATGGCGGCCTCCAGGGCCGCGGCGTCGCCGAACGGGATCATGCGGAAGCCGGGCGCGAACGGGCCGAAGCCGCCGCGGGTCTGCTCGTCCGACGAGAAGCCGACGATGGCCAGGGTGCGGCCGTGGAAGTTCTCCGAGCAGACGATGATCTCGGCCTGGCCCTCCGGCACGCCCTTGATCTCGTAGCCCCACTTGCGGACCGTCTTCAGCGCGCTCTCCACCGCCTCGGCGCCGGAGTTCATCGGCAGGGCCATGTGCGAATTGGTGAGCTCGCAGAGCTCCTCGTAGAAGGCCGGCAGCTGGTCGTTGCGGAAGGCGCGGCTGGTCAGCGTCAGGCGTGAGGCTTGCTCGGTCATGGCGGCGACGATGCGCGGATGGCAGTGGCCCTGGTTCACCGCGGAATAGGCCGACAGGCAGTCCAGGTAACGCTTGCCGTCCACGTCCCAGACATAGACGCCCTCGCCCCGGGTCAGGACGACGTCGAGGGGTTTGTAGTTGCGGGCGCCGTAGTGGGCTTCGCGGGCGATCAGGTCGGCGGCGGAGCGGGCGGGGCGTTCGAGGGTCGTGGCGGTCATGCGGGGGCTCCTTAGGCTCGGGCGAGGGTGGGCTGGGAGACGAGGTCGAGGCGCAGGGTCATGCAGAAGGCCGCGCCGCCGGAGAGGATGAAGGGGTCGAGATCGACCTCGACGACACGGTAGCCGCGGGCCTCCAGGCGCTGGCGCAGGGCGGCCGGCGCGCGGGCCATGATCACGCTGCGGCCGAGGCAGACGGCGTTGACGCAGAAGGCCGCGGCGTCTTCCTCGGTCGCCACGATCCGCTGGGCGGGCGCGACATGGGCCTCGATGCGGGCCAGGGCCTCGGCCGAGAAGGCCGGTGGATAGTAGAGCACCTCGCCGCCGCTCAGCGGCCGGAAGCAGGTGTCCAGGTGGTAGAACTGCGGGGTCGCGAGCTCGAGGGCGACCACCGTCCTGCCGAAGGTCCTGGCGATGACGTCGCCGGCCTCGCGGCTGGAGCGCGGGCCATGGCCGGTCCAGAACAGCTGGCGGGTCTCGTCCCACAGGCCGTCGCCGGCGCCTTCATGGGTCAGGCCGGCCGGCAGCTCGACGATCTCGGAGATCAGGCCACGGGCCGCCAGGCGTTCGAACGCGGCGCGGAAGGGGGCTTCCTCGCCCCGGCGCTCGGGGCAGCGGAAGCGGGCCATCAGGGCCTTGCCGTCCAGCACCACGGCGGCGTTGGCGGGGAAGACCAGGTCCGGCAGGCCGGGCTCGGCCGGGACCATGGTCACCTCGCCGCCGGCGGCCTCCAGCGCCCGGCGCAGGGCGGCGGAGGCGGCGACCGCCTCGGCCTTGCGGTGGCCGGCCCAGGCGTCGGGGCGCATCCAGGGATTGATGACGTAGCTGACGTCGAACTCCGAAGGATCGGTCATCAGGAACTGAGGGCGCATGGGACCTTCAGGCGGTTGTTGAAGTGGTCCCCAGAGGTTCGAACCGGGCGGCGCTAGCGAAAAGTCCCCAGCATGGTACAATTTGCGGGAAAGATTGACGTTTCGTCAGAAGGTGTTGGCGAATGGACGAACTGGACCGGCGGCTCCTGGCCCTGCTGCGAATCGACGCCCGGGCGGCGGCCTCGAAGCTGGCGGCGGAGCTGAAGGTCAGTCGCGGGACGGTGCAGAACCGCATCGACCGGATGCTGGCGCGCGGCGCTATCCAGGGCTTCACGGTGCGCCTGCGCCCCGACATCGAGGCCGACCGGGTCCGCGCGGTGATGTGCATCGAGATCAAGGGCGAGCGCTCGGGCGCGGTGGTGAAGGCCCTGCGCGGCCTGCCGGAAGTGGCGGCCATCCACACCACCAACGGCCGCTGGGACCTAGTGGCCGAACTCGACACCGAGAACCTCCCGGCCTTCAGCCGCACCCTGGACGAGATCCGCCGCATCGAGGGCATCGCGGCGACCGAGACCAACCTGCTGCTCTCCAGCCACCCGACCTGACGCCCCGAACGAACTGTCACGAAAGTCGCGCATGGGGTTTCGCGACCGCGGCCGGCGCCGTGGAAATCGGGGACCTTCGATGTTCGACTTCCGCCGCGCGGCCCTCGCCCTCGCCCTCGGCCTTTGCGCCGCCGCGCCCGCCGCCGCCCAGCCGCACAATGTGATCATCTTCGTGGCCGACGGCCTGCGCTCGAAGATCGTGACGCCGGAGACCGCGCCGGCCCTGGCGGCGGTGCGCTCGGAAGGCGTCGACTTCAAGAACAGCCACTCCCTGTTCCCGACCGTGACCACGCCCAACGCCTCGGCGATCGCCACCGGCCACCGGCTGGGCGACACCGGCGACTTCGGCAACACCATCTATGTGGGCAAGCCCTTCCCGCCGCCTTTCGTCTCGCCGCTGGCGGGCCTGGAGGACGACGACGTCCTCGGCCTGATGAACGCGCGGTTCGGCGGCAACTACCTGAACGAGACGAGCCTGCTGCAGGCGGCCGACGCGGCCGGCTATTCCACGGCGGTGGTCGGCAAGCTCGGCCCCGCCGCCGTCCAGGCGGTGACCGCCCGCGAGGGCAAGGGGACCATCGTCATCGACGACTCCACCGGCTGGTCCAAGGACTTCGGCGCCCTGCCGCTCGATCCCGAGGTGGCCGCGGCGATCAAGGCCGCCGGCCTCGCCAAGACGACGCCCGATCGGGGCCTGAACACCTGGGGCGGCGCCTACAACATGCCGGGCGTGCAGATCGCCAATGTCGACCAGCAGGCGTGGTTCACGGCCGTGGCCACCAAGGTGCTGCTGCCGCGCTTCAAGGCCGCAGGCAAGCCGTTCGTCCTGGTCGTCTGGTCGCGCGACCCGGACGGCACCCAGCACAACACCGGCGACAGCCTCAATGCGCTGACCCCCGGCATCAACGGCCCGACCAGCCTGGCGGCGATCCGCAACGCCTCGGACAATCTGGGCGCCATCCGCGCGGCGCTGAAGGAGCTCGGCCTGGAAGGCGACACCAATGTGATCGTCACCGCCGATCACGGTTTCTCGACCATGAGCCGCGAGGCCCCGACCAGCGCCTCGTCCAAGTTCCGCTATCCCGACGTGGTCCCGGGCTTCATCCCGCCGGGCTTCCTGGCGATCGACATGGCCCAGGCGCTCGGCCTGCCGCTCAACGACGGCGCGGGCCTGCCGGTCGATCCCAAGCAGGGCTTCTATCCCAAGCGCGGCGCCCTGCTCGGCAAGGACGCCAAGGCGCCGGAGGTGGTGATCGCCCCCAATGGCGGCGCCAGCCTGGTCTATCTGCCCGGCGCGGACCCCGCCGCCATGGCGCGCAGGGTGGTGGGCTTCCTGACCGCCCAGGACTATGTCGGGGCCATCTTCGTGCGCGATGCGCTGGGCCCGATCCCCGGCGCCTTGCCGACCAGCGCGGTGGGCCTGGCGGGCTCGGCGGTGACGCCGGCTCCGGACATCGTGGTCAGCTTCAAGAGCTTCGACACCGGCTGCGGCGATCCGGAGCTCTGCGGCGTCGAGATCGCCGACACCGAGCAGCAGCACGGCCAGGGCATCCACGGGAGCTTCGGCCGCCAGGACACCCACAACTTCATGGCCGCCGTCGGACCCGACTTCAAGGCGGGCTTCGTCGACCCCTCGCCGGTCAGCAACGCCGACTGGAACCCGACCCTGTCGCACCTGCTGGGCCTGACCATCGCGCCCAAGGGCAAGGAAGTGGGGCGGGTGATGGGCGAGGCCCTCGTCGCCGACGGCGCCCCGCGCCCCGTCGAGGCCCGCTCGATCCGCTCCGAGCCGGCGGCCAACGGCTTCTTCACCCAGCTCGACAGCCAGCACGTCGGCGCGACGCCCTATTTCGACGCCGCCGGCATGCCGGGCCGCACGCTTGGGCTGAAGGTCGAACCCTAGCTATTTCCGGATGAGTAAAGAAGAAGCATACCGGCGTTCGAAGAACGAAATATCGAAAAACAAGCTGCACTCAAGCTGAGTATACTCAAATAGATCAGGGGTAATCGAACCTTAATTCCCAGCCCGATACAGCGGGCAGATCTGCAAGCTCGAACCCGCCGGGCGCGAGTCGGGCCGTCGAAGGGGATGATGGCGAGATGACGATCAAGGCGCGGCTGCTGACCTGCCTTTTCCTGTTGGCGTTCGGCATGGCGGCGATCGGCCTGACAGGCTGGATTTCCAACGGCCTCGCGGCGAAGCGCATGGCCTCGGTGCTGGCCGACCGGGTGGCGCCGATGGACCAGCTCAATACGGTGAGCGACTCCTACGCCGTGAACATCGTCGACGCCGCGCACAAGGCGGCCGGCGGCCTCGAAACGCCGGACGAGGCGCTGAGCCAGGTCACCGAGGCCCGCGCGCGGATCGAGCGCGAGTGGAACGACTACAACAGCACCCAAATGACCGACGAGGAGCTGCAGCTCATCGCCAAGGCCAAGGCCGACATGCCGCGGGCCAACGCCGCCATCGACGAACTGCAGGCGCTACTCAAGGCGCGCGACATTCCCGGCCTCCAGGCCTTCACGTCGCAGAAGCTCTATCCGGCCATCGATCCGGTCAGCGCCAGCGTCGACGCGCTGCTCGAGCTGCAGCTCAAGGTCGCGCGGGAGGACGGCGTCGAGGCGGCCAAGGAAGCGAAGATCGCCATGGCGGTCCTGGCGGTGGTCATGCTCGCCGCGGGCGGCCTGTTCATCTTCGTGGCCAACACCATCGTGCGAAAGGTCAGCCGGCCCCTGGTCGACATGGCCGGCGTGATGCGCGCCCTGGCCAACGGCGACAACAGCGTCCGCATCCCCGGCGCCGATCGTCCCGACGAGATCGGCCAGATGGCCGGCGCGGTGCAGGTGTTCAAGGACAACGCGCTCGCCAAGATCAAGGCCGACGCCGAGGCCGAGGCGGCCAAGGCCCAGGCCGAACGCGACCGGCAGGCGGCCGCCGCCGCCGCCATCGCCGAAGAGCAGACCCTGGTGGTGCGCACCTTCGGCGCGGCCCTGTCGCGGCTGGCCAGCGGCGACCTGACGCACCAGGTGCCGGCCGACATCCCGTCGGCCTATGCCGAGCTGCGCGACAACTTCAATTCGGCGCTCGCCAAGCTGCAGGAGACCATGCGGGTGATCCTGGGCAACGCCGGCTCGATCCGCTCGGGCAGCCAGCAGATCACCGTCGCCTCCGACGACCTGGCCAAGCGCACCGAACAGCAGGCGGCCGGCCTGGAGGAGACCGCCGCGGCCCTCGACGAGATCACCGTCACGGTGCGCAAGACCGCCAAGGGCGCCCGCGAGGCGCGCGAGGTGGTGGCTTCGGCCCAGTCCGGCGCCGTGGCCTCCGGCGAGGTGGTGCGCAAGGCCGTCGAGGCCATGGCCGCCATCGAGACCTCGGCCCAGCAGATCAGCCAGATCATCGGGGTGATCGACGAGATCGCCTTCCAGACCAACCTGCTGGCCCTGAACGCGGGCGTCGAAGCCGCCCGCGCCGGGGACGCGGGCAAGGGCTTCGCGGTCGTCGCCTCCGAAGTGCGGGCCCTGGCCCAGCGCTCGGCCGAAGCGGCCAAGGAGATCAAGACCCTGATCTCGGCCTCGACCCAGCAGGTCGACGCGGGCGTGCATCTGGTCGGCGAGACCGGCAAGGCGCTGGAGCGCATCCTGGCCGAGGTCAGCCAGATCAACGGCCTGGTCAGCGAGATCGCCGCCTCGGCCCAGGAACAGTCGACCGGGCTCCACCAGGTGAACACCGCCGTCAACCAGATGGACCAGGTGACCCAGCAGAACGCCGCCATGGTGGAGGAGAGCACCGCCGCCAGCCATTCGCTGTCGCGCGAGGCCGACAATCTCAACGAGCTGATGGCCCAGTTCCGGGTCTCGGGCTCGGCCCCCGCCACGGCCCCGGTCCGTAGCCCCGCGCCGCGCGCCGCCGCGGCGCGGATGATCACCACCCGGCAGGCCAAGCCCGCGGCCGACGAGTGGGAGGAGTTCTGACCATGGCCGCCGACACCGCCGTCTCTCCGGGCGCGGAACTGATCACCATCCAGGTGGGCGCCCAGCGCTTCGCCATCGACATCATGGCGGTGCGCGAGATTCGCGGCTGGACCCAGTCGACCCGCCTGCCGCACGCTCCGCCCTATGTGCTGGGCATGATCAATTTGCGCGGCGCGGTCCTGCCGGTGATCGACCTCGGCGCCAAGCTCGGCCTGGGCGTGACCAAGGCCGGGACCTCGTCGGTGGTCGTGGTGGTCGAGGTCCAGGGCCGCCAGCTCGGCCTGGTGGTCGACGCGGTCTGCGACATCATCACCCTGACCGAGGGCGCGGTTCAGCCGCCGCCGGAGGTGGGCGAGCCGACCATCCGCGAGGTGGTCTGGGGGGTCGTGAACAGCGACGAGGGCATCGTCACCCTGCTGTCCCTGGACGCCGTCCTGCCCCAGACGGTCGAGATCGCGGCCTAGGTCGCAACCGCGCGGCCGAAGGCGAGATTGGCGTTCCGCCAGCTCAGCGCTTTCATGACGGCGTCCACGTAAGCCCCCGCCTTGGCCCCGTAATCCATGTGATAGGCGTGCTCGTACATATCCAGCGCGACGAGCGGCGCCCCGTCGGCCAGGGTCATGGTGTGATCGGCGGCCCAGGTGTTGACCAGCCGGCCGTCACGGCGGCTCCAGGCGAGCAGGACCCATCCCGAACCGCCGCCCAGCGCCTTGCCTATGCCGGCGAACTCGGCCGCCCACCGCCCGAAGCTCCCGAAATCGCGTTCGACGGCCTGGCCCAGGGTCTCGCTAGGCCGCTCGGCTGGCCCGAACCCCGCGAAATAGACCTCGTGCAGGATCATGGAATTCCAGGCGATCAACTCCTCACGCTTGAGCCCATTCACCCGGAAGCCCGGCGCCGTCGCCGGATCCAGCGATGCGAATTCGGCCGTGATGGCGCCCAGGCGGTTCACCGCGCCGACATAGTTGTTGTCGTGATGGCTGACCAAAAGCTTCTCGGAAAGGCCCGGCACCGACTTCGGATCGAAGGGCAAGGGCTTGGGTTGGGGCTTGACCGGCGCGGCGACGGACGCGGGCGCCGCGGCGAGGCCGGCGGCGGCCAGGGCGCCCGCGCCCAGCAATGCGCGGCGGTCGGTTTCGAGGTGTGGCACAGGGGGTCTCCTTTCAGGCCGAATGAGTGGTGGCGAGCCGTGCGGCGAGCGTGTCGGCGAGCGCCGCAGGGGCTTCGTCGGGCATGGGGAAGACCGAGCTCGCATTGATCTCGCAAAGCACGTAGCTGTCCCGCCCTGAGGCGTCGGGCGGACCGAACAGGAAGTCGGCGTCCCAGATGACCGGCAGGTCCGCCTCGGAGAGGCCGAGCGTCGCGGCGAGTCGTGGGGCCCACTCGCCTTCCATCCGGTGGCGGAGGACCTGGAAGCGGGCGTCATCGGGGCCGGAATAGGCTCGGCTCGGCGCAGGCCCGGCCTCCGGCGGCATGAGCGCGCGCACCATTTGCCAGCCGAAGCCCGCGACGCGCCCGCCCGACAGGTAGCAGCGGATCATCCCGTCACCCAGCCGGGGCTGGAAGGCCTGGTCGACGAAGCCCTCCACGTGCTCGAACTCGGCGACGCGATCCGAGAGGAACTGGTCCAAGGGAAGGTCCCGCACCGTATGGCGGTCGGCGGCCTCCATCACCCGCACCCGGGCGGGGCCGAGCGCCTCCACCTTCCAGACGCCGCCGCCGCCAGCGCCGCGGTTGGGCTTCAGGACCTTCGGTCCCGCCGCGACGCGAGCGGGAAAGAGCGTTCGCAGCGCCGCCGCGGTGTCATAGGCGGCGACGCCGCCGCTCCAGCCCAAGGCGGCGGTCGCCGTGAGCACCCGCTTGACGCCCATGCGATCGATGACGTCCGGATGTCCGCTGATCAGGGCGCCGGCGGCCGCCGCGCGGCGCAGGATGCGGTCGAGGCCCCGTCGGTCGCGCCCGTCCTGCATCGGATTGACCCAGACGAGCGCGGCGTCGACGCTCTCGAGTTCGGCCCCGAATTCCGCCTCGCGTGCTTCGTCGTAGCGCAGGAGCCTCGTCGAGATGTGGCGGCTCTCGAGGGCGGCCGCGACGGCCGCCAGCCGCCGGCCGTCGTCGCGAGAAACCAGGGCGATCTTGGGCATGGGACGCCTCCAATTTCCTGCCGCCAGGGCCAGGACGCCAAGACGCAAGCGACCTGTCCCGGGCGACCGGGTCCAGGGCAGCGCTTGGACGGAGACCGTCTTCGAAGAGGCCGGGCGCCTGCCAAAGGCCCGACGCCTGAACGCTAGGCCTTTGGCGAGGCCGGATCAATCCTCGCCGGCGCGCCCGACGCCGTCGTCCCGGGCCTCGCCCCCGGATGGGGCGGCGAGCGGAAACTCCGCGGTTGAAGCGGCGGCCGCGCGCCCTCACCCTGGGCTCATCGCGAGGAGGGCTCATGGCGGGACGGTTGTTGCGGGTGCGGGACGGGAGCCATTCGGCTCGGGTGACCTCGGTCGAGCTGTTCTTCGACCTGGTCTTCGTCTTCGCCATCACCCAGATCTCGCACACCCTGCTGGAGCATCTGACCTGGCGGGGCGCGGCCGAGGCCGGGCTGCTCCTGATGACCATCTGGTGGGGCTGGGTCTACACCGCCTGGTGCACCAACTGGCTGGAGCCGGACCATCCCTCGGTGCGGCTGGCCCTGTTCTGCCTGATGGCGGCGGGGCTGGTGCTGTCGACCTCGCTGCCCCACGCCTTCGAGGACCGGGCGCTGGTGTTCGCCCTGGCCTACGCCGTGTTCCAGCTGGGGCGGACCGGCTTCATCCTGGCGGCGGTGCGGGGCGACCGGCCGCTGTTCGTGAACTTCCTGCGGATCGGGGTCTGGCTCGGCGTGGCGGCCGCGATCTGGATCGCCGGGGCCTTGGTCGCGCCGGAGCAGCGCCTGGCGGTGTGGGGCGTCGCGCTGGCCATCGAGTACGCCGGTCCGGCCGCGGGCTTCTGGACGCCAGGCCTGGGGCGCACGCCGACCGGGGTGTGGAACATCGAGGGCGCGCACCTGGCCGAGCGCTGCGGCCTGTTCCTGATCATCTGCCTGGGCGAGTCCATCCTGGTGACCGGCGCGACCTTCGCCCGGCTGGGTTGGACGCCCGAGGTGGTGACCGCCTTCCTGGTCGCCTTCGCCGGCAGCGTGGCCATGTGGTGGATCTATTTCAGCGCCGCGGCGGAGGCGGCCAGCGAGCGCATCGCCGCCTCGGACGATCCGGGCGCCATGGGCCGCCTGGCCTTCACCTATGTGCCGATCCTGCTGGTGGCCGGGATCGTGGTCTCGGCGGTGGGCGACGAGCTGGTCCTGGCCCATCC
This sequence comes from uncultured Phenylobacterium sp., assembly GCA_945952175.1. Taxonomy (GTDB): domain Bacteria; phylum Pseudomonadota; class Alphaproteobacteria; order Caulobacterales; family Caulobacteraceae; genus Phenylobacterium. The sequence goes on from CAMFHW010000034.1 coordinate 11,499, forward strand.
GACGGGCCATGGCGCACCGGCCACCGCGGCGGCCATCCTCGGCGGGGCGGCGATCTACTTGGCCGGCGCCGTGGCCTTCAAGCGGGCGGTGTTCGGGGTCTGGTCGGCCTCGCGCCTGTCGGGCCTGCTGGCGCTGGCCGCGCTGGGACCGGCCGCGCCGCACATGGCGCCCCTGGCGCTGGCCGCCGCCGCTAACGGGGTGCTGATCGTGGTCGCCGGCTGGGAGGCGCTGGCGGTCTCGCGCCAAACTGAATAGGTATCGCGCCCGCGATCCGCCGAGAGCCCGATGCTGCGCATCACCGAACTGAAGCTGCCGCTCGACCATGCGCCCGACGCCCTGCGCGCGGCGGTGCTGGCGCGCCTTTCCGTGGCCGACGCCGACCTGGTCTCGATGACGGTGGCCCGCCGCGCCAACGACGCGCGCCGCAAGAGCGCGATCCTCTGGGTCTATTCGGTCGACGTGGAGGTGAAGGACGAGGCGGCCGTGCTCGCCCGGCTGGCCGACGATCCCAAGGTCGGGCCGACTCCGGACGAGAGCTATCGCCAGGTGGCGCGGGCGCCGGCCGAACTGAAGCATCGGCCGGTGGTGATCGGGGCGGGCCCCTGCGGCCTGTTCGCCGGCCTGATCCTGGCGGAGATGGGCTTCAAGCCGATCATCCTCGAGCGCGGCAAGGTGGTGCGCGAGCGGACCAAGGACACCTGGGGCCTCTGGCGGAAGAGCGAGCTGAACCCGGAATCCAACGTCCAGTTCGGCGAGGGCGGGGCCGGCACCTTCTCGGACGGCAAGCTCTACAGCCAGATCAAGGACCCGCGGAAGCTGGGCCGCAAGGTGCTGACCGAGTTCGTCGAGGCCGGCGCGCCGCCCGAGATCCTCACCGAGGCCCACCCGCACATCGGCACGTTCCGGCTGGTGACCATGGTCGAGTCCATGCGCGCCAAGGTGGAGGCCCTGGGCGGCGAGTACCGGTTCGAGAGCAAGGTGGTCGACTTCGAGATCGCCGGTGAGGGCGCCGGGCGGCGGATCGCCGGCGTGGTTCTGGAGGACGGGAGCCGCATCGGGACCGACCAGGTGGTGCTGGCCCTGGGCCACAGCTCGCGGGACACCTTCGCGCGGCTGTTCGAGCGCGGCGTGCACGTGGAGGCCAAGCCATTCTCGATCGGCTTCCGCATCGAGCATCCGCAGTCCTGGATCGACAGGGCGCGCTACGGCCCGAGCGCGGGCCACAAGGACCTGGGCGCGGCGGCCTACAGCCTGGCCCACCACTGCTCCAACGGGCGCAGCGTCTATTCCTTCTGCATGTGTCCGGGCGGCACGGTGGTGGCGGCGGCCTCGGAGCCGGGCCGCGTGGTCACCAACGGCATGAGCCAGTATTCGCGCAACGAGCGGAACGCCAATGCCGGGATCGTGGTCGGGATCACGCCCAAGGACTATCCGCACGACGGCCCCCTGGCCGGCATCGAGCTGCAGCGGCGCTGGGAGGAGGCGGCCTTCGAGGCCGGCGGGCGGACCTATGCGGCGCCGGGCCAGACCGTGGGCGACTTCCTGGCGGGGCGGGCCTCGACGGAGCTCGGCGCCGTGATCCCCTCCTATCGGCCGGGCGTGACGCCGGCCGACCTTTCGACCTGCCTGCCCGACTATGCGATCGCCGCGATCCGCGAGGCCCTGCCGGCGTTCGGGCGCCAGATCGCCGGTTTCGACGCGGCCGAGGCGGTGCTGACCGGGGTCGAGACCCGCACCTCCTCGCCCGTGCGGATCACGAGAGGCGGCGACTTCCAGAGCCTGAACACCCGCGGCCTGTTCCCGGCGGGCGAGGGGGCGGGCTATGCGGGGGGCATCCTCTCGGCGGCGGTCGACGGCATCAAGGTCGCCGAGGCGGTGGCCAAGGCCATCGTGGGCTAATCCCCGAGTGTCATCCTGGAAAGCGCGTCAGCGCTTGTCCGGGACCCATACGCGCGGGGTCTTCAGGATGGATCGGTGTCTATGGGTCCCGGTCTTCCGCTGGCGCGGAAACCGGGATGACACTTGGGGGTGGAGGTGGCGTCCGCGGCCCCAGAGGACTAGACCCATTGGCATGAACGCGCCCGTGAAGCCCGAAACCCTGCCGCAGTGGCGGCTCGACGACCTCTATGCCGGCCGCGAGGACCCGCGCATCGAGGCCGACCTCGCCGCGGCCAAGGCGGCCAATGACGAGCTCCTCAAGCTCAAGGGCCGGTTCGTGGCCATGCGGGGCGAGCCGCGACGCCTGGGCGAGATGCTGGACCACGGCATCGGGCTCTACGAGACCGCGACCAACGGCCTGTGGGGCGTCGGCGCCTACGCCTCGCTGTCGGCCTCGACGGCGCGGGACGACGCGGCCTGGGCCAAGTTCGAGGCCGATTTCCGCACGCGGGCGGCGCAGATCGGCGCCGAGAGCCTGTTCTTCACCCTGGAGCTCAACCAGATCGAGGACGGCGAGATCGAGCAGGCCTTCAAGGCCCATCCGCCGGCCGCGCGCTGGCGGCCCTGGATGCGCCGGGTGCGCCTGTCGCGGCCGCACGAGCTGTCGGCGGAGCTGGAGCGGATGCTGGTCGACCGCGGCCCGGCGGTGGCCAACTGGACGCGGTTGTTCGACGAGACCCTGGCGCGGCTGACCGCCAAGGTGGGGCGCGAGACGCTGACCTTGCCCGAGGCGCTGAACCGCCTGTCGGACCCCGACGGCGGACGGCGCAAGGCCGCCGCCCAGGGCCTGGCCAAGGCGCTGGAGGAGCGGACGCCGGTGCTCGGCCTGTCGCTCAACACCCTGGCCTTCGAAAAGCAGGTCGAGGACCGCTGGCGCAAGTACGAGACCCCGGCCGCCGCCCGGCACCTGGCCAACGAGGTCGACGCCGACGCGGTGGAGGCCCTGGAGGCCGCCGTGGTCGAGGCCTATCCGTCGGTCTCGCACCGCTACTACGCGCTCAAGGCCAAGGTCATGGGCCGCAAGTCCCTGGACTACTGGGACCGCAACGCCCCGCTGGATACCGCGGCGCCGCGCACCTATGGCTGGGACGAGGCCAAGGCCATGGTGCTGGAGAGCTTCTCGGACCTCGCGCCCAAGTTCGCCGACACCGCCGGGACCTTCTTCGCCCAGCCCTGGATCGACGCGCGGCCGCGGGCCGGCAAGCAGTCGGGCGCCTATTCCCACCCGGTGACCGCCAACCGCCACCCCTATGTGTTCCTGAACTATATGGGCGAGCGGCGCGATGTCCTGACCCTGGCCCACGAGCTCGGCCACGCGGTGCACCAGACCCTCTGCGCGCCGCTCGGCACCCTCCTGGCCGACACTCCGCTGACGCTCGCCGAGACCGCCTCGATCTTCGGCGAGGGCCTGGTGTTCGAGCGGCTGCTGGCCGGCGCCTCCAAGGCCGAGCGCCGCGGGCTGCTGGCCGGCAAGATCGAGGACGGGCTGAACACGGTGGTCCGCCAGATCGCCTTCCACCGTTTCGAGACCCGCTTCCACGCCGCGCGGCTGCAGGGCGAGCTGTCGCCGGACGAGATCGGCGGCCTGTGGCTGGAGATCATGGGCGAGAGCCTGGGACCGGCCATCAAGCTGAACCCGGGCTACGAGCACTACTGGGCCTATGTCAGCCACTTCGCCCATGCGCCGTTCTACGTTTACGCCTACGCCTTCGGGGACCTCCTGGTGCGCGGCCTGATGGAGGCGCGGCGGGCGGACCCGGCGGGCTTCGCCCCGCTCTACGAGGATCTGCTCGCCGCCGGCGGCACGCGGACCTATGTCGAGGCGCTGAAGCCCTTCGGCCTCAATCCGCGCGAGAAGGCCTTCTGGGCGGCGGGCATGAAGCAGCTCGAACGCCTGGTCGACGAGTTCGAGGCCCTGGTCTGAGGGGGCGGCGACACCACACTTCGTCATCCTAGGCCTTGTGCCTAGGACCCCTCT
>CAMFHW010000035.1 GCA_945952175.1 uncultured Phenylobacterium sp.
CGCGAACCGGAGGCGCCGGCGGGCGGACCGGCAGGGGCGCGACGGCGTTGATCGCCGGGGCCGTCGCGGCGGCCTGCGCCTTCTGGCGGGTTTCGGGGGAGAGCACCTCCAGGCGCTCGGGCGCGCGGACCATGGCGAGCCGCGGCGGCGGGGCGTCCGGCTTGATCTCGACCTGCATCTGGCCGGCGGACGGGGCGGGCGGATGGCCGAGGGCCGGCGGCTGCGGAAGACGCAGGGCGAGCCCCACGCCGACGCCGACCACGCCCAGCAGCAGGACCCCGGCGATCACCAGCGGCCGCCGGTCCGCAGCCGGGGGGGACGGCGGACGGTCGAGATGGGTCTCCAGCCGGGCCTCGCCATCGGGGTTCCAGACGATATGCGGCTCGGGCTCGCGATCGACCGTATTGGCCGGCGCCATGCGCAGGCCGCCCTCGCCGTCATAGACCAGCCGGAAGTCCGGCCTTTCCGATGGGCTCATCTCAGGCTCCGCCAGCCGCACGGTCCCTCGTCGCTTGAATCCCGTGACCCCGGGAAAGGTTTCACGGCGAGTCGGCGGGGATGGGCGGGCGGCAATCAACCGCGGCGCGCCTGAACCGTTCCTCGCCGCGCCGTTGTCTGGCGTTCATCTTCGCGAGAGGTCCTCGCCGCGCTTGGGTTTAGGGGCGAAAGGCCCTATTTTCCGGCCCGTCATGACCGTCGAAGCCCATACCCACGTCCGCCCCTGGCGCGCCATCGACCGCCGCGTGTCGCGCAAGATCCGAGTTGGTGATGTGGAGGTGGGGGGCGACGCGCCGATCACCGTCCAGTCGATGACCAACACGCTGACGGCCGACGCCGCGGCGACCATCGACCAGATCCGCAGGCTGGAGGAGGCGGGCGCCGACATCGTGCGCGTGTCCTGCCCCGACGAGGCGTCGACGGCGGCGTTCCCGGCCATCGTCAAAGCGTCCAAGGTCCCGCTCGTGGCGGACATCCATTTCCATTACAAGCGCGGCATCGAGGCGGCGAAGGCCGGCGCGGCGTGCCTGCGGATCAATCCCGGCAATATCGGCTCGCCGGCGCGGGTGAAGGAGGTCATCCAGGCCGCCCGCGACCACGGCTGCTCGATGCGGATCGGGGTCAATGCCGGCTCGCTGGAGCCGCACCTGCTGGAGAAGTACGGCGAGCCCTGCCCCGACGCGATGGTCGAGAGCGCGCTGGACCACGCCCGCATCCTGCAGGACCACGACTTCCACGAGTTCAAGATCAGCGTGAAGGCCTCTGACGTCTTCATGACGGTGGCCGCCTATCAGAAGCTCGCGGATGCCATCGACTGTCCGCTGCACGTCGGGGTGACCGAGGCGGGCGGCATGCGGTCGGGCACCATCAAGTCGTCGATCGGCATGGGCAATCTGCTGTGGGCCGGGATCGGCGACACCATCCGCGTCAGCCTGGCGGCCGATCCGGTGGAGGAGATCAAGGTCGGCTTCGACATGCTGAAGTCGCTGGGCCTGCGCTCCCGCGGCGTGAACATCCTCGCCTGCCACTCCCGCGCGCGGCAGGGCTTCACCGTGATCCAGACCGTCGAGACCCTGGAGCAGCGGCTGGCGCACATCTCGACGCCGATGAGCCTGTCGATCATCGGCTGCGTGGTGAACGGGCCGGGCGAGGCGCTGATGACCGATGTCGGCTTCACCGGCGGCGGCAAGGGCGCGGGCATGGTCTATCTGGCCGGCAAGGGCGATCACAAGATGGACAACGACCGGATGGTCGAACACATCGTCGAGCTGGTCGAGGCCAAGGCCGCCGAGCTGGAAAAGGCCCGCGCGGCGACGCTGCAGGCGGCGGAGTAGGCGCCGCCAGACGTTTACCCCTTCGCCACCAACGGGGCGCAGAATGGGGGCAGTTCCAGTCTGCGTGGCGTACCCCCATGACCCAGCCGGCGAAGCGTCCCGACCTTCAAGACAACCGCCGTGCGATCGTGCGGATCATGTCGCATGAGATCGTCGAGGGCCTGGCCTCGCTCGCGCGCCTGAACGGCGGCGACATCGTCCAACTCCTGGTGTTCACCGGCATCTGGACGGCCAACACCCAGCACCTGATCGTCGGCGGCCGCTATTCGGCCCTGCACGACATCCCACCGGACAGCCAGCGCCTGCCCGTGCCGCAGCACGTCCTGGCCGCCCAGCTCTGCATGCCGGCCGACATCGTGGCGCGCTATGTCGACCGGCTGATCGAAGGCGGGGTGGTGGAGCGCCTGCCGGGCGGCCTCGTCGTGCCGACCGCGGTGTTCCGCCGGACCGACATGATGGACGGCTCGAACGAGTTCTATTCGCGGGTCGTGCAGATGGTCGTCGCCCTGCGCGGCGCCGGGTTCCAGTTCGGCGAGGACGTCTGAAATTTGACATTTCAAAAAGATGACACCCGCGTCACCCCTTGCGCGGGCGGCCTTCGCTTGATTAGGTGCCGCCTCCATCAGGGAGGGACACATGTCCGCGGACGGCAACTGGAAGATCACCATCAATTCGCCGATGGGCGCGCAAGAGGTCGAGGCCTCGATCACGACCAATGGCGACACCTTCACCGGCACGACCAAGGGCCGGATGGGCGAGCAGAGCGTCGAGGGCAAGGTCAACGGCGACACCCTGACCTGGTCGGCTGCGATCCAACAGCCGATGCCGATGACGCTGGAATTCACCGCCACGGTGAGCGGCGACTCGATGTCCGGCAATGTGAAGCTCGGCGCCTTCGGCTCCGCGCCGCTGACCGGCGTGCGCGTCTAAACCGATCCCGCCCGCTTTCGAGCGTCGAGGCGGACCGGCCCCCAGCCGGTCCGCCTTTGGCTGTTCAGGCGCTCGGGCGGACCAGCGGGATCGAGGGCGATCGGGGGGGTCGGCCTTGAGCGAACTGGAAGACGCACGCCATCTGGCGGCCGGCCGATTGGCCACGGACTATCTGTTGCGCGCGGCCGAGGGGGTGAACCTGACCCTCGACGGCGACCTGACCATGGGCCTGGTGTTCCTGGCCGTGGTGCGCGCCAACTGCCTGCTGGCGCCCGGCGCCGCGTGCCGGCCGATCAGCGGCGGGGCCCTGTCCGCCTCCCTGCGCATTCCGGCCGAGACCGTCCGGCGCAAGGTGCGGGCCCTGATCGATGCGGGCTATGTGCGACGCGAACGCGGCGGGTTGGTCGCCGCGCCGGACGCCCTGCAGCGGCCGGAGATCGCCCGGGTGATGCGCGCCAACTATCTATCCCTGAAACGCCTGATGCGACAGTTGCAGCGCCTGGGCTTCGACCCGGCGGCGGCGTGATCCTTTTGTCCTCTCCCCCTCACGGGGGAGAGGACAACGAGGTGATCGGCGTCGCTGTCAGGAATCCAGCCGGATCCCGCGCAGGCGGGCGCGTTGGGCGGCGCCGGCGCGGAGGAAGGCCTCGGCTTCGGCGGTGAGGCCCCAGAGCCGACGGCCCGGGCCGAAGGGCTCGCGGAACAGCGGCCGGGCGCGGGGATCGGCGTCGATCTCGGAGTGGGCGTCGAACACCGCGATGGCGCGGGCGCGCAGGCGCAGGTCGACCCGGCCCGAGCGGTTCTCGCCCAGGCATTCCAGCACCTGGTCGCGCGGCGCGCTGCCGCCGAAGCGCAGCAGCGCCTCGCAGATCTCGCCCACGAGCGGGTCCATGCGACCGCGTCGGCGAGGGGGGCGACGATTGGCTGGGTCGAGAATCGACGGCATGTGGCGACCCTAGGGTGATCCGGGCGCCGATCAAACCGGCTACGCCCAACTCGCGAGCCGGATTCTCCTGCGAAATGAAGGGTTCGCCCAACAGGCTCCCTACTTCGGGTATGTCACACGCAGAGCGCGCCTCTCAGGCGAATTATGGTTAACGGCGACGCTTGGGGACGACGTCGGCGAACATCTCGAAGCTCTTCCAGCGAGGCTCCAGCGGCGCCCCATTTTGGTGGGGCGCATAGGGCGACGGCTCGACCATTTCGAGGTGCGGGATATAGCGCGGACAGTTGGGGAAGATGTCCGTCGGCGTGACCTTGATCAGGAGCTGGCCGCCGGCCATCCCCTCCAGCATGGGGTCGTTCTCGACCACCTGGGCGGTCCCATTGACCCGCAGGCGACCCGGCTTCTCGCCCATGGCGATGAACAGGAGGCCGACATGCGGATTGGCCCTGAGGTTACCCAGGCTCTTGAACATGCCGTTGCCGTCATAGTCGGGGAAGACCAGCAGGTCCGGCGCGACCACGCGCGCGAAACCCGGCGCCCCGCCCTTGAACGAGCAGTCGGGGCGGCCCTCGGCGTCGGCGGTGGCCAGGAAGAAGAAGGGCTGGGCGGCGACGAAGGCCGCGTCATCGTCGGTGAAGCGCTCGCGGCGCAGTTTCTCCTCCAGGCGGTCGGCCAGGGCGCGGCTGCCGAAGCGGTCCTGAAGTTCGCGGTTTCCGGCATGGTACATGATGCGGCTCCCCTGCCTCGAAGCGAGGCCGTCATGACGCGCCCGGCCACGCCGTTTGGCAAGCGGGCGGCGGGGCGGTAGAAGGCCCCTCCCCGATCCCCCTCACCGATCCCGCGAGCGACTTTCCGACGTGCGACTGCCCCAGGCCCGACTTGACCAGGTTCTCGACCGCTTCCGCGAGATCGAGGCGCGGATGGGCGCGGCCACGGACGGCGCCGAGATCGTCAAGCTCTCCAAGGAGCACGCCGAGCTGAAGCCGGTGGCCGACGCGGTCCAGGCGCTGGAGCGCGCGCGTGGCGAGGCGCCGGAGCTGGAGGAGATGGCCGCGTCCGGCGACGCCGAGATGGCCGGCCTGGCGCGCGAGGAGCTGGAGGCGCTGAACGAGCGTCTGCCGATGCTGGAGCGCGAGGTCGCCCTGCTGCTGGCGCCGAAGGACAAGGACGAGAACGCCTCGGCGATCCTGGAAGTGCGGGCCGGCACCGGTGGCGACGAGGCCGCCCTGTTCGCCGGCGACCTGTTCCGGATGTACCAGCGCTATGCCGCCAACCAGGGCTGGCGGCTGGAGATCGACAGCGTCTCGGAGGGCGAGGTCGGCGGCTACAAGGAAATCATCGCCTCGATCACCGGCGACGGCGTGTTCGGCCGGTTGAAGTTCGAGAGCGGCGTGCACCGCGTGCAGCGGGTGCCGGAGACCGAGGCCGGCGGGCGGATCCACACCTCGGCGGCGACGGTGGCCGTGCTGCCCGAGGTCGAGGACGTGGACATCGAGATCCGCGACCAGGACCTGCGGATCGACACCTATCGCTCGTCCGGCGCGGGCGGCCAGCACGTGAACAAGACCGACTCGGCGGTGCGCATCACCCACCTGCCGACCGGGATCGTGGTGACGAGTTCGGAGAAGAGCCAGCACCAGAACCGGGCGCGGGCCATGAAGGTGCTGCAGGCCCGGCTCTACGATCAGAAGCGCGAGGCCCTGGACACGGCGCGAGCCGACGCGCGCAAGAGCCAGGTGGGCTCGGGCGACCGCTCGGAGCGCATCCGCACCTATAATTTCCCGCAAGGGCGCGTGACCGACCACCGGATCAACCTGACCCTCTACAACCTCGCCAAGGTGATGGAGGGCGAGGCGCTGAACGATGTGATCAATCCCCTGATCGCCGAGGATCAGGCCGCGCGGCTGGCGGCCCTGGAAGACGAGTTCGGCTGACGCCGTTTTCGCAGGCCCGGCGGCACGCGGGACCAGGCGTCCTGGGCCGCGCCCTTGAGATCGAAGGCCTTGCCGACCGTGTCGGCCATCGCCGCGCCGCGCGCGCCCATCGGCAGCGGCTGGCCGGTGGTGGAATCGATGGCCGTCTGGTGCTCGATCTCGGCGTTGAGCTCGGCCCCGGTGAGGACGATCAGCACCGAGAACCAGATCCACAGCATGAACCCGATCACCGCGCCGAGCGAGCCGTAGGTGCGGTCCAGGTGGACGATGTGGTTGGCGTACCAGGAAAAGCCGGCCGAGCCGGCCAGCCAGAGGCCGGCGGCCACCGCCGCCCCGACGACCACCCAGCGCCAGCGCGGCGGCTCGCGGCTCGGTCCGAAGCGATAGAAGACCGCCCAGGCGCCGGCCGCCAGGACGAACAGCACGACCCAGCGCAGCGGCAGCCAGGCGGTGTCCAGACCCGGCAGGTCGACCCACCGAAGCGCCAGGGGGACGGCGACCAGGAGGCCGGCGACCAGGGAGAGGAACACCAGGGCGGCGAAGGTGAAGCCGTAGGTCAGGGCCGTGCGCTTGAAGTAGCCCCGCCGCTCGGTCTCGTCATAGGCGATGTTGAGGCCGTCGAAGAACGACTTCATCCCGGCGTTGGCGCTCCAGACCGAGAGCAGGAGGCTGATCACGAAGGCGAGGCTCAGCGAGCCGCCGCGGGCCTGGGCGAGCCTGGCCATCTGGTCGCCAACGAGGCCCAGGATGTCGGGCGGGACGAACAGGGCCATCTGATCGAGCTGGTCGCGCACCTGGTCGACATCGGCGAACAGGCCATAGAGCGAGACGAAGACGCCGATGGCCGGGAACAGGGCCAGGAGGGCGAAATAGGTCACCCCGCCGCTGACCGCCGGGATCTTGTCGTCGGAGAACTCGCGCGCGGTGCGCCAGAGCACGTCGCGCCAGCCACGCAGCGGAATGTCGAGCGGGCTGCCGGCCAGGCGGCCGCGCCTGGGCTCGGCGAGGTCGAAGGCCTCCGGCGGCAGGGCGGGCGGGGTCGCGTAGCTCTGGCCCGGGCGCCCCGGCGAAGGCCTGTGCAGCAGGGCGGCCGTGAGGGCGGCCAGGCCCAGCCAGGGCGCGGCGCGCCACAGCCCCCGCCCAAATCGCCGTCCAAGGTCGCCCAAGGCGCCGCCCTCCGTGCTTTCGGGGGAACACGTGGCGAGCGGCGCCGTTCCGCGCCGCTTGTGGAAGCCGCCGGCTTGCGGCAAACCGCGCCCATGGACGCCCATGTCGCCGGTCTGTTCCGTCATCCCGTGAAGGGGTTCACCCCGGAGCGGCTGAACCATGCCGACCTGACGGTGGGCCGCGAATTCCCCTGCGACCGGATGTTCGCCGTGGAAAACGGCCCCTCGGGTTTCGATCCCGCCGCGCCGGCCTGGATCTCCAAGCAGAAGTTCACCGTATTGGCCGCCATTCCGAAGGTGGCGGCGGCGCGCACCGCCTATGACGAAGCCAGCGGCGTGTTCCACGCCTCCGCCGAGGGTATGGCGCCGTTCGCGGGACGGCTGGCCGAGGCCGAGGGACGCGCGGCCCTCGAGGCCTGGCTGACCGGCCTGCTGGGCGAGGAGATCCGCGGCGAATTGAAAGTGGTGCAGGCGCCGGGACACCGGTTCATGGACCACCCGCAGGGCCACGTCTCGATCATCAACCTGGCCAGCGTGCGCGACCTGGAGGCCCGGCTGGGCCGCGAGATCGACCCGCTGCGCTTCCGCGCCAATCTCTATGTGGAGGGTTGGCCCGCCTGGGTCGAGAACGGTTGGGTCGGGCGCGACCTGATGCTGGGTTTCGCCCGCGCCAAGGTGTTCAAACCGATCGTCCGCTGTGTCGCGACCCATGTGAACCCGGCCACCGCCGAGGTCGACATGGAGGTGGTGAAGGCCCTGTTCGACAACTATGGCCACATGCACTGCGGCATCTATGTGCACGTGACCGACGGCGGTCGGGTGAGCGTGGGCGACGCGGTGACCACGCCCCAGGACGAGGCGGCGGCGAAGGAGGCCACGGCATGAGCCTGAACCTGCTGCAGGCTTGGCAGACGGCCAAGGCGCGGCTGGAGGCCGCCGGCCTGGCGGGTCCGGTGATCGATGCGCGCCTGCTGGTCGAGGCGGCCGCCGAGGTGACCCGCGCCGACATCGTGGGCGACCCCTACCGGCCGCTGACCGCCGCGCAGGAGGCGACGCTCGAGGACTATCTGAGCCGGCGCGAACATCGCGAGCCGGTGGCCCACATCCTGGGCCGCAAGGGCTTCTGGAAGATCATGCTGTCGGTCAATCCGCACGTGCTGACGCCGCGGCCCGACACCGAGGTGATCGTCGACCACGCGCTCAAAAGCTTCCCCGAGCAGATGGCGTTCCAGATCCTCGACCTGGGGGTGGGATCGGGTGCGATCCTCCTGTCGATCCTGGCCGAGCGGCCGGCGGCCAAGGGGCTGGGGATCGACGTCTCGGAAGAGGCCTTGGCGGTGGCGCGTGAAAACGCGGCCAATCTGGGCCTGGCCAACAAGGTGGCGCTGCTGCGCGGCGACTGGACCGCGGGCCTGGCCGACGAAAGCTTCGACCTGGTGGTGTCGAACCCCCCCTATATCGCGACCGGGGTGATCGAGACCCTTGAGCCCGAGGTGCGCGACCACGAGCCCCGCCTGGCCCTCGACGGCGGCGCCGACGGGCTGGACGCCTATCGGGTGCTGGCGCCGGAGATCCTGCGGGTGCTGAAGCCCGGCGGCATGTTCGCCGTCGAGATCGGCTACGACCAGAAGGCGCCGGTCGAGGCCCTGTTCCGCGAGGCCGGCGCGTCCGGCGTGCAGACCCTGCTCGACCTCGCCAACCGCGACCGTGTGGTCACCGGAACGAAAAACCCCTTGGAAAACCGGACCTGAATCGCTAGATCAGATTCCTGTCTCCACCCAATTCGTCGGTGCTTCAGGTTTCGGCCTCCTGACTTTCAGGACGCGAGGAACCGCTCCGACAGGCGCAGCGACCCACGTGTGGCGCGCGCCTCCAGTCAGGGCGGATGACGGGGAACATTTACGTTTTCAACACGGAAGCCGGACCCCATGTCCGGAACAGCCAAAAGGACAAGCCGCGCGCATAGGCCAAAGGCCGGCGCCGACGGAGCGGTTAGCAAAGAATGAGAGATTTCAAGGGTATGAAGCGCCAGCGCGGCCGCAATCGCGGCGGCGGCGGGGGCAAGCCGCAGCAGCAGAACGCCAACCGGGCGTTCGACTCGAACGGCCCCGAAGGCGTGAAGGTGCGAGGCAACGCCCAGCACGTCTTCGAGAAGTACCAGCAACTGGCGCGTGATGCGTCGTCGGCAGGGGACCGCGTCCTCGCCGAGAACTATCTGCAGCACGCCGAGCACTATTTCCGGGTCGTGCGGGCCATGCAGCCCCAGAAGCCCGCCAGCGAGATTCTGGGCCGCGACAGCTTCTCCTCCGGGTTCGACATCGATTTCGAGGACGAGAGCGGCGCCCAGGCGGCGGCGGCGGCCGACGCCTTCGCCGAGGGCGAACAGCCCGACGGCGAGCAGGCCGAGGCCCGGGGCGGCTGGGACCGCCAGCGCGACGACCGCCAACGCGACGACCGAGGCCCGCGCGACGACCGGCCGCGGGACCGGTTCCGCGACCGCGACGACCGCCAGCGCGACGATCGCGGTCCGCGCGAGGATCGCCAGCGTGACGACCGGCCGCGCGATCGCGATGACCGGCCGCGCGACGAGCGCCCGCGCGAGGACCGTCAACGGGACGACCGGGGCCCCCGCGAGGACCGGGGTCCGCGCGAGGATCGCCCGCGCGGCGAGCGCTTCGAAGGCGGCGGACGCCGCGACCGCTGGCGCGACCGTGACGACCGCTTCGAGCGCGGCGACCGCAATCGCGAGGACCGCCCCGAGCGGGATCCGCTGGCCGTGGTCGAGCCGCAGAGCGCGCCGCTGGTGGCCACCGAGGAACGCGCCTCGCCGGTGCTGCGCGACGACGACGGGGGCGAGAGCCACGCCCCGGCCTTTCTGAAGGCCCCGCGCGCCAAGCCGGCGCCGGCCGCCCCGGCCGAGACCGCCGAGGCCACCGCCGCCGAGGAAAAGCCCAAGCGCACCCGCCGCCGCGCCCCGCGCAGCTTCGAGGGCGGCGAAGGCGGCGAGGAGTAAATCGTCGAGTGACCTCCCTCCCCTTCATGGGGAGGGTTTCTCTCGAATAGGACGCACTCTTGCCTTCTCCCGCGGCGGGAGAAGGCGGCCTGCGAAGGCAGGCCGGATGAGGGGGCCTGCGGCCTATCCGGTAGACTCAGCGCGGCCCCTCACCCGACCGCGCTCTGCGGGGCCACCCTCTCCCGAGGGGAGAGGGAAACCGATCAGAACGTCTTGCTGACGCCGACGAAGACGCCGCGGCGCGGGCCGTATTGCGGGGCGCCGACGCCGACGCCGGAGCCGTCGCGGATCAGGTACTTCTCGTCGAAGGCGTTGATCAGGTCGGCGCGGGCCGTGACGCCCTCCAGCAGGCCCTGCTCGAAGCCGTGGCTGACCGACAGGTTGACCTGGGTGTAGGGGGCGAGCTTGCCCCCATTGGGCACGTCGCCGTCCTTGCGCAGGCCCGAGCCGTAGAGCACGTCGCCGGCCACGCGGGTCGAGCCCCAGTGATAGGAGGCGCCGGCCGACCCGGTCCAGGTCTGGTCGTGGTCCACATAGATGAAGTGGTCGTGGATATAGGCCAGGTCCGCCGGGTCGAAATTGAACTGGCTGGTGATGATGTCCTTACCCAGGGCCTTGGAGTAGGCCAGGTTCGCATAGGCCGACAGCGCGCCCTTGGCGTAGCCGGCGGTGAACTCGACGCCATGGACCTTGCCGACCCGGTAGTTGAACGGGGTCAGGATGATCGGGGCGCCGAACTGGCCTTCGTCCAGCATGTTGTGGATCTGCTTCAGATAGCCGTCGATCCCGAAGGTGAAGTCGCCGAGCTTCTGCTCCGCGCCGACGTCGAAATAGTGGGTGCGCTCGGAATAGGGCTTGTCGTTCTGGGTCCCGGGCGCCTGGGCGGTGGTGCCGGCGAAGGCGGCGACGGTCTCCGAGGCCACCAGCTCGAACGGCGGCGGGGTGAAATAGCGGGCATAGCCGGCGTGCAGGGTGGTCCCGGCGTCGCCCTGCCAGACCAGGTTCACCCGCGGGCTGAGCTGATCCTCGTCACGGAAGGCGTGCAGGCGGTCGTAGCGCAGGCCGTAGTTCAGGGTGAGCTGGTCGGTGAGCTTCCACTCGTCCTGCAGGAAGAGCGAATAGGTCTGGGCGTCGCGGGTGGAATTGTCGCTGATCAGCAGCGGGACGTCGCTGGTCTGGTCGCCGGCGGCGTCGACCGGCAGGACCTGCGAGCGGGTCTTGGAGGTGGCCCGGTCGGCCTGGAGGATCACCCCGCCACGCAGGGTGTGGCCGTCGCTCAGATTGTAAACCCCTTCGGCCTGCAGGCCGACGGCGACGTCGCGCTTGCGGGCGTCCTGGGCGATGCCGGTGAACAGGATGTCGGCCGGAGCGTCGGGGCGGAAGGTCAGGCTGGAATAGCGGGCGAACAGCGAGACCTGGGCGGTCAGCTTCTCGGTGGTCTTCAGCCAGGTGCCGATGGCGAAGCTGGTGCCCTCGCGCTGGCGCTGGTCGAGATTGTCGCTGAGCGCGTCGGCGCGGCCGTTGACCGTCAGGCCCAGGTCCGGATGCACGCCGGCGACATTGGGGATCTCGAAGGTCTGCTGCGAAGTCCCGAGGATCAGGGAGACGCGGCTCGATTCGTCGATGATGTGGTCGAAATAGCCGAACACCTGACCCTGCTGGCTGTGGTCGTGCAGCGGGGTGGAGCGGCCGTCGGGGCTTTCGATGCCGAGGTCGGTATTGGTGTAGGTCGCCGACAGGAAGGCGGAGCTGGCGCCCCAGGTCCCGCCGTACTCGACCGAGGGGGTCACCACCCCGTGGCTGCCGCCATAGATCCCGGCCTCGCCGCCGGGCTTCAGGCCGCTCTTGGTGGTGATGTTGAGGATGCCGGCGGTGCGCAGGCCGTACTGGGCGGGAAGGGCGCCGGTGATCAGCTCGATGTTCGACGCCAGGCGCGGGCTGAGCGTCTGGCCGAAGCCGCTGAGGCCCTCGGGCAGGATGACGTTGTTCAGCCGGTACTGCAGGTTGCCATGGTCGCCGCGCACGTGGAGCTGGCCGAAGCCGTCCTGGGAGACGCCGGGCGCCTGAAGGATGACCTGGTTCAACTGGGTGTTGGCGCCGCCCGGCAGGTTGGTGATGAACTGCTGGCCCATGGCGAAGGAGGTCGCGCCCAGCGAAGGCTCGATGGCCTGCAACGCCATGTCGAGGCGATGGGCGGTGATCACCACCTCGGAGACGTCGGTCTGGCCGTCGGCGGCGTCCGCGGCGAGGGCGGGACTGGAGGCCGACGCCAGGATCGTGAGGCTGGCGGCGGCGAGCAGGATGGGCCTGGACATATACGATCCCCTCAGAGGGCTTGTGGGGAGGGCCCTCTGTTATGAAATAACACTCCCATGTGTTATGAGATAACATAACTGGGCGTCAAGCGCGCCGAGGCCATATGTTGCGAGAAATCGCGGAGACGAGTAGCCAATGCACATGGGAGCCGAGTGCCACCACGAGGACGGCGCGCATCCGGGCCTTTCCGGAGCCGATCTGGCCGTGGCCCTGGGCCACGCCGAGACCCGCTGCGCCCAGACCCAGGAGCGCCTCACCACGCCACGCCGGCGGGTGCTGGAGCTGCTGCTCGAGGCCGACGCGCCGCTGAAGGCCTATGACCTGATCGCCGCCTTCGGGACCCATGGCGAACCGGCCAAGCCGCCCACCGTCTATCGCGCGCTGGAGTTCCTGGAGCGGCTGGGCTTCGCCCACAGGATCGAGAGCCTGAACGCCTATGTGCCCTGCCGGATCGATGCGGCGGGCCACCGGGCCGCCTTCCTGATCTGCGACTGCTGCGGGGCGGCCGAGGAGTTCGAGCCGGACTTCGAGGGCCAGCTCGCGGCCGCCGCCGCGTCCGGCTACCAGGTCCGCGCCGTGACCCTGGAGGCCCGCGGCCTCTGCCCGGCCTGCCAACCCGGCTGATCCCGAAAAGAAAACGGGCGGCGGATCACTCCGCCGCCCAGTTCGCGCCGTAACGCGGGGACTAGAAGTTGGCGGTCAAGCCCACGAAGAAGAAGCGGCCCAGCGCGTCGTAGACCTGCGGCCAGGTGTTGCCGTTGCAGGGACCGGTCGGGCAATTGGACGAGCCGTTGAGCGGCGGGTCCTTGTCCAGCACGTTGTTCACGCCGACCCGGAAGTTGTAATTGTCCTTCACGGTGAAGCTCGCCAGCAGGTCCAGATAGGTCCGCGAGCCGAGCCGCAGGTCGGTCTTCGGGCCGCCGGGGCTGGAGCCGCCCAGGTCGGGCTGGCTGGAGGTCGCGTCCAGCTTCACCGACGAGAAGTAGCGAACCTGGGCCGACAGGGCCAGGTCGAGCGGGAACGGTGTGTTCCAGGTCGCGCGGAACTTGTGACGCCACTTCGGGCTCGGGCCCGCGGCCGCCGAGGCGCCCACCAGGGCCGAGCAGAGCGAGCCATAGTAGCCGGCGCAGTCGGTGGTGAAGCTGCCGGCGACCGGCTGGACTTCCAGCTTGTCGAGCCAGGTCGAGTTCAGCGCCATGGTGACGCTGCCCGCATTGTCGAGGCCGACGGCTTCGAGGCTGGTGCGGTAGTTGGCCGAGAAGTCGATCCCCGAGGTGTGCAGGGAGCCGATGTTCTTGGTCTGGTCGATCACGAAGCCGCGGCTCGACAGGTAGATCGAGTTCTGCTCGTCGCGGACGATCAGGCTGCAGAAGGCGTCGTTCCCCCGGTCGACGCAGCCTTTCATGATCGTGTCGGCGCCATAGGGGGAGATGTACTTGTCGACCTTGATGTCGAACCAGTCGGCCGTGAAGTTGAAGCCCGGCAGGAAGGCGGGCTGCAGGACCACCCCGACCGAATAGGTGTCGGACTGTTCCGGGACCAGGTTGGCGTTGCCCGAGGTGCGGCCGTTGTACTGCGGCGAGGAATTGGCCTCGATCGCGGCGACCTGGGCCGGGGTCAGGTGGAACACCGCCGCGCAGCGGGTGTTGCGGGCCGAGCCGATCGGCGCCTGGGCGCAGAGGTCGGTGGTGCCGTCCAGGACCACGTTCGGCGTCGCGTACAGCTCGACCAGGTTGGGGGCGCGGACCGCGCGCTGGTAGCTGGCGCGGAAGCGGTAGCCCTCGATCGGGGTCCAGTCGCCGCCGATCTTGTAGGTGCTGGTGGTCGGGCCGAACGAATAGTCCGAATAGCGGTAGGCCAGTTCCACCTGCAGGCTCTTCGCCCAGGGCTGGTCCTGGGCGAGCGGGATGCGCGCCTCGCCGAACAACTCGTAGACGTCGAAGGACTTGTCGATCGGCGGGGTCGCGCCGCCGGCGCCGTTCAGCAGGCCGGCCGAGGTGACGAAGTCGGAGTGGAAGTCGAGGTGCTCGCGGCGGTACTCGGCGCCGAAGGCCACGCCCACGCCGTCATTGGCCCAGGGCGTCTTGATCCCGTAGGGCGTCAGGTCGCCGCCGAAGGTCAGGTTGACCACGCGCTCGGTGTCGTTGCCGCCGGTATAGGCCGGGACCTGCAGGTAGTTCAGGGCCGCGGCCGTGACCTGGCCTTCCTGGAAGATGTTGTAGGGGACGCAGGCGCGGTCCGACCCGTCGATCACCGACTGGCAGACGACCTGGCCGGCCGCGTTCTTCTTGGCGATCAGGGCGTTCTGGATGCGCTGGGTCTGGAAGAACGCGGTCTGGGCGTTGTTCTGGTTGGTCGACGTGTATTCCATGTACCCGTCGTAGTTCCAGTTGTCCGACAGGTTGCCCTTCAGCCCGATGATGTAGCGATAGGACTGGTTGCGGAACTGGGTCTGGCGGCCGCCGCCCTCGACGTTGCGCTTGGCGACGTTGACGTTGACCGTGTTGGCCGTGCCGGCGTTGGCGCCGCAGAGCTGGGTCTGCTGGGTCGCCGTCATGAACGGGTTGTCGCAGTTGACGTTGAAGCCCGCGACGAAGATGCCCCCCGGCGCGATCTGGGCCGTGGAGTTGTCGTCCATGAACATGACTTCGGCGTAGGCCTCGGCCCATTCGGCGATCTGGTAGTGGGCGAAGGCTCCCAGATTGTAGCGCTCGTCAGGCCGCTGATAGAAGTTGGTCGGGCCGAAGTTGTAGACGTCGGTGGCGGAGTTCCGCGGCCGGAAGGTGTTGCCCGAAACCACGAAGCTGCCCACGCGGGCCGGCGACGAGGTGCCCGAACCGCCGCAGGTGAAGACCGCGCCCGAGTTCAGGGTGCAGACCGAGAAGTCGCGGTTGCCTTCCAGCACCTGGTTGATCTGGCGATAGCTCGCATAGGCGGTGATGTTGCCCTTCCCGTCCGGGGCGCTGACCCCGAAGGTCAGGGTGACTTCCGAGCCGTCCCCGTCGCGGACGTCGCCGTCCGGCAGCTTGAACTGGCCGGGATCGGTGGCCGTCGCCGCCTTGGCCTTCACGATCGCGGCGATGGCGTCGTTGTGCTGGCTGTGCTGGTAGGTTGACCACTGGGCGTCGAGGCGGACGCCCTCGAAGTCCTTCTTCATGATGAAGTTCACCACGCCGGCCACGGCGTCGGCGCCGTAGACGGCCGAGGCGCCGCCGGTCAGCACGT
>CAMFHW010000036.1 GCA_945952175.1 uncultured Phenylobacterium sp.
CTGGTCGGCGGTGGGCGAGCTCAGGCGGGTGTTCACCACGCCGCGGATGTTGATCTCGTTCGACTGCGGAGAGTTCGCCGTGAACGAGATGCCCGTCATGTTGTGGCTGAGGTCCTCGAGCGTCAGGACGCGGTCCTTGGCGAGGCTGGCGCCCGTGACCGCCGTGATGGACAGCGGCGTGGTCTGGACGTTCTCCTCGCGCTTCTGCGCGGTGACGATCAGCTCTTCGAGCTGGGTGCCCTCGGCGGCGGCCGCGGCCGCCATGGCCGGCATGGCGATGGTCATGCCCGCGAGCAGAGCGATGACAGACGTCGTGCGATGCAACTTCACTGGATTTCTCCCCCTGGGGCCCGCCGTGCGAGCGGCGGTTTCCCTGTCTTGTCTCCCGGTTGCGCCGGGCGACGTTCAAGTGGCGAAGGGGTGCGCAGGCGGCTTGCGTAAGGCCAGTCACACCGGGGCGCTTGAGACGCTGCGCCTTGGCGTCGCTGGCTCAGAACGGGCTGCGGCTAGCGCCTTCCCCTCTATTGTTCTTGGCTCTCCTGCACCTTCGAGATTAAGCGCTGGTTTTGCGTCTCGTCAAGCAAGTCACTCCTTGCGGAAGCCCGCGCGACAGGGTCGAATGACGATGCGAGCGCCGCCCGAACCCCCTCGGGCCGGAGCCCCGAGAAAGGACTTGCCAATAGTCCGTACTGTTATGCAAGTTAATTCTGCATGGGGCGCGCCGCCGGGCGGCGCCTGGGGTTCACGGAGGAAGCGGGCTCATGGTTGACACCTTGTCGGACGAACAGAAGATCGCGGTCGGCCGCGAGATGGCGGAGGCCTGGCGGGTCATGGACTGGCGCAAGGTCGCCGACATGTTCACGCCCGACGGCGTGCTGCATTCGATGATGGTGGAGCCGATCACCGGCCGCGAGGCGGTGTTCAAGCGGGTCACCGGCCTGGGCGACGGGCTGGAGAGCATCACGCTCAACATCCATCACATGGGGGTGGTCGACGGCATCCTCTACATGGAGCGGACGGACGAGTTCGTGATCCGCGGCAAGGCCGGTTCGGCGCCGGTGGTGGGCGTGCTGGAGTTCGAGGGCCCGCTGATCAAGGTCTGGCGCGAATATTACGACCGCGCGCACCTGCTGAAGGCCATGGGCCTGATCGAAGACTTCGACGCGAAGACCCGCTGATGATTCCCGAAGCCGAGATCCGCGCCCTGCTGGACAAGCAGGCCATCACCGAGGTGATCCACAGCTACAGCCGCGCCGTCGACCGGGGCGACGAGGCCCTGCTGCGCGCCTGCTACCACGACGACGCGATCGAAGATCATGGCGGCTCCTTCCTTGGGCCGGCCGGCGACTACATCGCCGCGATCCTGCCGGCGCTGCACAGCGACCGGCTGATGACCCATACGGTCACCAACATCCTGATCGAGCTCGATGGACCCGATTCGGCGCTGGCGGAGTGCTACTACCTGTCGTTCGCCCGCTATCCGGCGGCCGAGCCGCCGTTCGAGACCCTGACCCTGGCGCGCGCCATCGACCGGTTCGAGCGGCGCGACGGGACCTGGCGCATCGCACTCCGCCAGTTGCGCTGGGAATGGAACCGCGAACAACCGATCGCCGAGACCTGGGCCCGCGGCGGCATCGGCGACCCGGCGATCCTGCTGCACGGCGGCAAGATGCCGAACGACGCGCTCTACGAGGGGCGGAGGTAGCTCGCAGACGGCGGGGCTATTTCGGGGACAGGTTACCTATTTCGGTTGTGAACACTGGAGACCCGTCGGAGGGCTCTGTCCGAAATAGATAACCTGTCCCCGAAATAGAGGTGGCTCAGCGTCCGTGCGAGCGCAGGGCGCCGGACTTGGCGCTGTCGATGTACTCGTCGAGGCGGGTGATCACGCCATCCTTCATCCGCACCACCACACAGGCGTCCATGGCCCATTTGGTCCCGTCGGGCAGGGTGGCTTCCAGGATGTGCTGCTGCATGAAGCCGTCCGGCAACGCTTCCCGGCGAAGCACCCGGTAGTTGCGGTCCGGCAGGGTGCGGATGAACCAGTCCAGCACCTTCATGTTCTGGTCGACGGTCTGCTCGATCCCGTCATTGTTGTGCCAGAGCTTGGCGTCCGGCGCGTAGCAGGCGCGGACGGTGGCGGTGTCGCCGGTCTGGATGGCGCCCACGAAGCGCTCGGCGAAGTCCAGATAGTCTTGGGGGGTCATGCGGGCGTCCTCGCTCAGCGGCCGGTGGTCACGCGCTCGCCGGACAGCGAGCGGCGCATCTGCAGTTCGTAGCCCTTGGGATCGCGCGCGATATTGGCGCGCACGTCCACGGCCATGAAGTCGGTGTCGACCTCGTCGGCGCCCTTGCGTATGCCCTTCAGCGCGGCCTCGGCGATGGTGGCCGGGCTCTCTTTGAAGCCCTCCACGTGGCTGGCCATGCGAGTGTCGACCGAGCCGACGATCAGGGCGGTGACCGAGGTGTTCTGGGGCGCGAGCTCGGCGCGCAGGCAAGTCGACATGGCGCGGCCCGCGAACTTGGACGGGCTGTAGCCGCCCATGCCGGGCACGGCGACGATGCCGCCCGCCGACAGGACGTTGGCGATGGCGCTCTGCGGATGGCGGCCGAGGATCGGCGCGAAGGCCCGGCACATGGCGAGGGGGCCGAAATAGTTGATCTCCATCTCCGACCGCGCGGCGCTGAGGTCCGGCGCCTTCAGGAGGGTCTGCATGGAGAACTGGCCGGCGTTGTTCACCAGGATGCTGACGTCCTGGCATTGGGCCGCGGCGGCCTCGATCTGCTCGGGCTTGCTGACGTCGAGCTGAACCGCGACCACGCGGCCCTGACCCTCGTCGACCAGATGCTGGGCGTTGGCGACGTCGCGCGTGCCGACATAGACCTTGGCCGCGCCGGCCGCGAGGAAGGCGCGCACGAAGGCCTCGCCGATGCCCCGGTTGCCGCCCGTGACCAGGGCGACGCTGTCCTTGATTTCCATGTTCAAACTCGTTCGGTGAGGCGACTAGCCGGCGATCTGGCCGTCGCGGATGAAGGCGCGGTCGGCCCAGACGCTATGGGTTCCGCTGCTGATCTTGTGGGGCAGGGCGATGCGGCAGACCGGACCGTCGGAGAAGCGCTTGCAGTCGATCAGCACGCACTCCGAGCGATTGGCGTTCTCGTCGATGATGAAGCTGACCAGGTAGCCGTCGTCCTCGTCCCTGGCGTTCAGCCGCGGCACGAACGGCGCCTCCGAGGCATAGCGGCCGTCGGGCAGGGTGATTTCCCAGGACTCCCCGGTCTCCAGGTCGTGCTTGACGAAGCCGTTGAACAGGAACCAGCCGGGCTTGGAGGTCGTGGAATAGGCGTAGCGATAGGGTTTGCCGGCATAGCGCTGGTTGAACATGCCGAACTCGAGCACCCGGTCGTCGAGGTGTCCCTCGCGGGTCTCGCCGGTCTTCAGGTTGAAGCGCCAGCGATGCAGCTTGGAAAGGAAGGAGTGCTCGTCCAGGAAGCCCATCATGTGGGCGTAGCCGTCCGGGGCGCCGGCCAGGGGCCGCGGTGTCGGCTTCTCCTGGAAGTAGCCGTCCATGATCAGTTCGTCGCCGTCCTCATAGGCGTTGAGGAAGTGCAGGACGTAGGTGGGATCGGCCTCGAACCAGCGGATGTCGGCGGTCTGTCCGTAGCGCGGGATCACCGCGAAGCGCGAGGGCATGCCCCGGTGCTCGCGCACGGCGTGGACGTTGCGCTTCAGCAGTTCGGCGTCCCAGAAGACCGGCAGGTCGTTCAGGATCGAGTAGTTGGCGGAGAACGCCATGTCGTGCGGCAGGCGCGGGCCGGGCAGCGGCACCGGCACGTAGTGGACCAGCTTGCCGCTCTTATCGACCACGCCGTAGTGCATGTAGGGCGCGTGCTTGGAGTAGTTGAAGAACAGGAGCTCCCCGGTCGCCTCGTCGACCTTGGTGTGGGCCGAGACGCCGTCCAGCGGACCCCAGCTCGCCACCCCGCCCTGTTCCAGGGTCTCGGGATCCAGCCAATAGGCCTCGCCGCACTGGTAGAAGGTCGAGACGATCTTGCCGCCATGCACCACCACGTCGGTGGAGGAGGCGTCCTTCATGCCGCCATGGGCGCCGAAGCCGGGACGCAGCGAGACCTCGGGGCCGTCCATCAGCCCGCCCCACAGCGACTGGCCGGCCTCCTGCTCGGCCTCGAAGCCGCGGGTGCGGACGAAGCGGTTGCGGTAGTCGGCGCGACCGTCCTTGAAGCTGATCATGTGGATCATGCCGTCGCCGTCGAACGGGTGGTAGCGGCCGAGCGGCTGCTGCACCGGGTTCTCGGTGTTGCGCACATAGACGCCGTCGATGTCGGCGGGGATCGCGCCCTCGATCACTTCGAGGTCGGTCGCGTCGACCTCCTCGTGCAACGGGGTCCAGGCCCCGTTGAGGTAGGGATGGTTGCTGGGCCGCAGGCTGGTCTTCACCGGCGGCAGGCGCTCCATCTTCATGAGAGCTCTCCAAATCGTTCCGGCGGCCTTGGCCGCCGCCCTTGTATTCAACCTAGCACCATGGTCTTGTTGTGCAAGTGACTGCGGTGCGGTCGGCGCGAATTGTTGTGCGCCGGGGCGGGAACCGCGACGGAGGAGCGGAGGAAATCATGAAACGCATGCTGGGTCTTGCGGCCCTGGCCATCACCCTGGCGATCGGCGTCGCGCCCATGAGCGCGGCCGCGGCGGACACGGACGCCCAGCGGATCGCCGTGACCAAGGACATGATCGCGGCGTGGAAAGCGGCCGACTGGAAGAAGGTCGCCGACCTGTTCGCCCCCAACGGCGTGCTGCGCTCGATGATGCTGGAGCCGGTGGTCGGCCGCGACGCGATCTATGCCCGCATCGCCGCTCTCGGAAAGGGCGCGCCGGGCGGGGTGACGCTGGACGTCTCGCACATGGGGGTGATCGACGGGCTGGTGTTCATCGAGCGCACCGACCGCTTCGTCTACAACGGCAAGCCCGGCGCGGTGCCGGTGGTGGGCGTGCTCGATATCCGGGACGGCAAGGTCCAGGAGTGGCGCGAATATTACGATCGCGCCGAGCTGATGAAGGCGCTGGGCGCCAAGGAATAGACCCAGGGCGGCGCGGTCAGGCGGTGCGTTCCAGCACCATGGCCGCGCCGACGCCTACGCCGCCGGTGGCGACCACCAGACCGGTCTCGGCGTTCAACTGGACCATGTCGTCGATCAGGGTGGTGGTCAGGATCGCGCCGGTCGCGCCCATCGGATGGCCCATGGCCAGGTGGCCGCCATTGGGATTGACCCGGTCCATGTCGGGATTGAAGGCGCGCTCGAACAGCACAGGCACGGCCGCGAAGGCCTCCATGAACTCGACGGCGCCGACATCCTTCAGCGCCAGGCCGGCGCGTTCCAGGGCGCGGCTCATGGCGGCGTAGCCGGCGGTGAGCTGCATCACCCGATCGTCGGCGCTCTCGCCTATGGAGCGGATGCGGGCGACCGGCTCCAGGCCCAGCGCCTTGCCGGCCTCCAGTGTGCCGATCAGCAGGAGCGAGGCGCCGTCGGCGATCGGCGGACAGTGGGCGACCGAGTGCCGATGCTCGACGCCGGCCAGGCCGGGGCGGCTGTGCATCAGGATGTCGTCGAAGCCCTGCGCCCCCATCGGCGCGAAGACCGGCCCCAGGCGGGCGAGGCTCGAACCATCGCCGAAGTCGCGGATGTTCTCGTCGCGGTCCAGGGCGAGGGCGCCATCGTCGCGCGTCACCGGCACGACCCGGCCGGCATAGAAGCCGTCGGCCCAGGCCTTGGCCGCGAGGCGGTGCGAGCGCAGGGTCCAGGCGTCCATCTCCTCGCGGCCGATCGCCTCGACCGTGGCCAGCAGGTCGGCCGCTACCCCCACCGGCGTCCAGCCCATCGACCGCGCCAGGCCCATGTCGGTGTAAAAGTCCGCGGCGTCGGCCAGGAAGGCCACCTGGGACATGCTCTCCACGCCGCCGGCCAGGGCCATGTCCGCCTGGCCGCTGGCCACCCGGCGGGCGGCGTCGGCCAGGGCGCTGAGGCCCGAGACGCAGAAATTGTTGATGGTCAGGCAGGCCATGTCGTCGGGCAGGCCGGCCTGGATGCGGGCCGACAGCGCGATATGGCCGCCCTGGACGCCGGTCTGGGTCACGCAGCCCAGGGTGAAATGCTCGGCCGCCGCCACCGCGTCGCGGCCCACCCGGCTCTCGAGCGCGCGGACGAGCTGGCCGACCAGCCTGGCGGGCGTCACCGAGGCCAGCGAGCCATCCGGCCGCCCCTTGCCCCGCGGCGTGCGCACGGCGTCGAAAATATAGACCGACATCGAACCGCTCCCCATCCGGCGCCGCGTGGCGCCTAGTCAGTCTTGTAAACGAAGTTAGTGGGCGATGGGAAGCGGCGCGCGTCGATCGGGCGATGGGCGATGGGCGATGGGCGATGAGCCGGAGGCTGGCGGCCCGGGAGGGACTCGAACCCCCGACCTTCGCTTTAGGAAAGCGCTGCTCTATCCTGCTGAGCTACCGGGCCTGACCGGGTGGCGTGATAGCGCACCAATGCGGGCTTTGAACAGGGCTGTGCGGGCGCGTGGGCGGGGGAAGAGCGTATGGGCGTGTTGAGACCTTTCCGGGTCCTCTATGTGCAGGTGCTGGTGGGCATCGCCCTGGGGATCCTGGTCGGGGCCCTGTGGCCGAAGATCGGCGCTGACCTGAAGCCCCTGGGCGACGCCTTCGTCGCCTTCATCAAGATGGCCATCGCCCCGGTCATCTTCTGCACCATCGCCGCCGGTGTCGGGCGGATGAACGACATCAAGGCCTTCGGCCGCCTCGGCGCCAAGACGGTGATCTATTTCGAGGTGGTCTCCACCTTCGCCCTCGCCGTGGGCCTGATCGTCGGCGAGCTGGTCCAGCCGGGCCGCGGCTTCAATGTCGACCCGGCCGCGCTCGACCCGACCGTGGCCGCCAAGTATGTCGACAAGGCCAAGCACGCCGAGGGCCTGGTCGACTACCTGCTGGGTCTGATCCCCAGCTCGTTCTTCGCCCCGTTCGCCGACGGCAACCTGCTGCAGATCCTGGTGATCGCGGTGATCACCGGCTTCGCCTGCACCCAGCTCGGGACCCTGGGCGAGAAGGTCACCGGGGTGCTGGACGACATTTCCCACCTGTTCTTCGGGGTGATCCGGGTGGTGGTGCGGCTGGCGCCCATCGGGGCGTTCGGGGCGATGGCCTTCACCATCGGCAAGTTCGGCCTGGCGGCCCTGGTCAAGCTGGCGGCCCTGGTGGCGACCTTCTACGCGACCTCGATCCTCTTCGTGCTGGTCGTGCTGGGCGTGGTCGCCGCGCTGGCCGGCTTCTCGATCTTCCGCTTCATCGCCTATATCCGCGAGGAGCTGCTGATCGTGCTCGGCACCTCGTCGTCCGAGTCGGTGCTGCCGCAGATGATCGCCAAGCTGCAGCGCCTGGGCGCCGGCAAGACCACGGCCGGCCTGGTGATCCCGGCCGGCTACAGCTTCAATCTCGACGGCACCAACATCTACATGACCTTGGCCACCCTGTTCCTGGCCCAGGCGACCAACACCCACCTGACGCTGACCCAGGAACTGACCCTGCTGGCGGTGGCCATGCTGACCTCCAAGGGCGCCAGCGGCGTCACCGGGGCGGGGTTCATCACGCTGGCGGCGACCCTGGCCGTCGTGCCGACCATCCCGATCACGGCGCTCGCCCTGCTGGTCGGGGTCGATCGGTTCATGAGCGAATGCCGCGCCCTGACCAATCTTGTCGGCAATGGCGTCGCCACCCTGGTGGTCGCGCGCTGGGACAACGACCTGGATCGCGCCCGCCTCGCCGAGGAGCTGAAGCGCGGCCCGGCTGCGGCCAGCCTGGAGCCCGCGTCCGCGCCGGCGGATTAACCCGGCCTTTCCTCATCCGGCCTCCAATGGCGTCAACCGGCGATTGCACTTGGCTGCGCGGCAGCGTTGCGGCAAGATTCCTGCGTCGGGCGTAGTGAGTTGGATGGTTCGCCATGGCCGAAGCGAATGTCGCAAGGCGCGAGACGGAGGATCGGGATCTCCATTCCCCGGCCACCGACCCGCTCTTCACCCTGGTCGAGACGATCGAGGACCTGTCGTCGGCCCGCACGGTGGACGAGGTCGCCGCGGTGGTTCGCTCCGCCGCGCGCCGCATAACCGGGGCCGATGGAGTGGCCTTCGTCCTGCGCGACGAGAACCAGTGCTACTATCTCGACGAAGACGCCATCGGGCCGCTGTGGAAGGGCCGCCGCTTTCCGCTGACCGCCTGCATCTCCGGCTGGGCGATGCTGAACCGCGAGACCGCGGTGATCCCGGACATCTACCAGGACGACCGCATCCCGCACGACGCCTATCGCCCGACCTTCGTGAAGAGCCTGGTGATGACGCCGGTGCGGCCGCAGGACCCGATCGCCGCCATCGGCGCCTATTGGGCCACCGAACGCCAGCCGACCGAGGAGGAGATCGCCAAGCTGCGGGTCATGGCGCGGGCGACCGCAACGGCGCTCGACTCGGCCCTGATGCACGCCTCGCTGACCGAGACCCTGGAGCGGCGGAAGTTCCTGCTGCGCGAGCTCGACCACCGCTGCAAGAACACCTTGGCCGCCGTCCAGTCGATCGCCGACCAGACCCTGCGGCGCTCCAATTCGCCCGAGCATTTCGTGGAGGCGTTCATCGGCCGGCTGGGCGCGCTGTCGCGGGCGCATGAGCTGCTGACGCGCGGCGAATGGGGCCATGCCAGCCTGGGCGAGGTGCTGGACCTGGCCCTGCGTCCGTTCGGCGGCATCGATGGCGATCGCATCCGCGTCGAGGGGCCGGAGATCATGCTCGCGCCCGAAACCTCGGTCGCCATGCACATGACCCTCCACGAACTGGCGGTGAACGCGGCGAAGCACGGCGCGCTCGGCGTCGAGGGCGGGCGTCTCACCGTCGGCTGGTCGGTGGATTTCGGCGCGGAGGCCCGCCAGCTCGACCTCACCTGGACCGAGACCGGCGGACCGCGCGTGTCGGCCACCCCGCCGCGCGGCTTCGGCTCACGGCTGATCGAGCAGGGCATCGCCCGCGAACTGGGCGGTCACGCCAAACTGACTTTCGCAGCCGAGGGTCTGAGGTTCAGGCTGCAAGCGCCGTTGTCGGCGCGGTTGAAGTTGGGGTGAGGCGCGTGCGTGTGATTCTGGTCGAGGACGAGGCCCTGGTCGCCATGATGATGGAGGACCTGCTGGAGCAGCTCGGCTGCGAGATCGTGGGCTCGTTCGGCGCCCTGTCGCCCGCCCTCGACTGGCTGGACCGCCAGGACCATCCGCCGGACGGCGCGGTGCTCGACGTCAATCTGGGCGGCGGCGAGAACGTCTTCCCGCTGGCCCGCGCCCTGCAGGGGCGCGGGGTGCCGTTCGTCTTCGCCACCGGCTACGGCGTGCTGCCCGAGGACGGGTTCGCCGAGGCGCCTATCCTGCACAAGCCCGTGGACATCGGCATGCTGTCGCCGGTGGTCGAAGCCTTCCAGGCGGCGGCCTGACCTAGGCGGCGGCGCTGGGGCGGGCCTTGGCGCGCTCGTACCAGGCCTTGATGTTCGTCGCCTCGTCCGGGATCGGCTGGCCGACCTGGGCGCCGAACGTCAGGAAGCCGTAGAGCAGGATGTCGGCCAGGCTGAAGCGGTCGCCGACGATCCACTGGCGCCCGGCCAGCTGGGCGTCGAGCCACAGCAGACGGTCCTTGGCGATGGCCTTCAGGTCGGCGGCGCCCTCGGCGCCCACCAGCTTGATGCGGTTCTCGAACAGGCGGCGGCCCTCGGCGGCGCGGAAGCCGTTGGCCATGGGCTCGCAGATGTTGAGGTCGATACGGCGCACCCACATGCGGGTCTCGGCGCGCTCTTCCGGCGTCGCGCCGATCAGGGCCGGGGAGGGGTGCTTCTCCTCCAGGTATTCGCAGATGGTGGTGATCTCGGCGATGCGCTGGCCATTGTCCAGCTCGAGCGCCGGGAGCTGGCCGGCGACATTGACCTCGGCGTTGTAGGGCGCGCGACGGTTCTCGCCGCCCATCAGGTCGACCTCCTGCTTCGGGATGTCGATGCCCTTCTCGGCCATGAAGATGCGCACGACGTGCGGGTTCGGTCCGAGCGAATTGTAGAGCTTCATGGCGTTTCTCCCCTTGGATGGCGGGGATTAGCCGGGGCGGCGTCCGCGCCGTCAAGCGGGACGTCGCGTCAACCGCGGCGGGCTTGGCGTCCCGTGCGTCAGGGTCCTAGGCTCCCCGAAAAGGGAGGATCCAGCATGGCCGAAGAGCCCATCCTGCTCGTCGACGACCCGGCGCCGCACGTTCGCCGCCTGACCCTCAACCGACCCGCCAAGCGCAATGCGCTCTCCAACGCCCTGCGCGGCGCGATCTTCGAGGCCCTGGAGGCGGCCGACCGCGATCCGCAGGTCCGGGTGATCGTGCTGCGCGGCGCGGGGACCTGCTTCTCGTCGGGCTACGACCTGGCGGGCCTGGGCGAGCTGCCGTTCTACACGGCCGGCGGCCAGGGCCAGTGGGCGCGCCACGTGGTCGAGGGCTGTTTCCGCATGTGGGACCTGTCCAAGCCGATCATCGCCCAGGTGCATGGCTGGTGTCTGGCGGGCGGCTCCGAGCTCGCCGTGGCCTGCGACCTCGTCTACGTGGCCGAGGACGCCCAGATCGGCTACCCGGCCGTGCGCACCATGAGCCCGCCGGACAACCAGTACCACGCCTGGATCGTCGGCATGCGGGCGGCCATGGAGCTGATGCTGACCGGCGACGCCTTCGACGGGCTGGAGGCCGTGCGGCTAGGCTTCGCCAACCGCGCCTTCAAGGCCGACGACCTGGAGCGCGAGGTGCTGGCCATGGCCGAGCGCATCGCCAAGGTCGATCCGGAGCTCGCCCAGCTCAACAAGCGGCTGGTGCACCGGCAGATGGAGGCGATGGGCATGCGCGCCGGCATCCGCGCCGGCACCGACCTGCACGCGCTGGGCTGGCACACGCCGGCCAGCCGCGACTACATGGCCAAGATGCGCCAGGGCGTGACCCAGGCGCTCAGCGCCCGCGACGGGGCGTTCGGCGATTATCGCACCGCCGACAAGGGAGCCGCCGAATGAGCCCTTCGGAAATCGAGGCCCTGGCGCGCGGCTTCTTCGACGCCATCGAGGCCGGTGACGTCGACGCCGTGGCCGCCTGCTACGCCGAGGACGCGGTGATCTGGCACAACACCGACGACGCCGAGACCTCGAAGGCGGAGAACGTCGCGACCCTCGCCAACTTCATCCGCTACATCCCGGAGCGCCGCTACGAAAACCGCCGGCTGACCGCCTTCCCGGGCGGCTTCGTCCAGCAGCATCGGCTGACCGGCAAGCGGCGCGACGGCCGAGCGGTGGAGATGACGGCCTGCATCGTCTGCGCGGTGTCCGGCGGTCGGATCACCCGGTTGGACGAGTATTTCGACGCCGCCCAGGTCGCCGCGTGGTCGCGCTGAAACGAAAACGCCCGGCGCGGGGCCGGGCGTCTCGAGGTCGGAGGGTTTTAGAGGCCCTTAGGCGGCGACCGCCTTCACCAGGCTCTTGTTCAGGATCGTGATGGCCGCCTCGCGGTCGATGCGCTCGATCGCGGCGACTTCGCGGGCCATGCGGTCCAGGGCCGATTCATAGAGCTGGCGCTCCGAATAGGACTGTTCCGGCTGGTTCTCGGCCCGGTGCAGGTCGCGCACCACCTCGGCGATCGACAGCAGGTCGCCCGAGTTGATCTTGGCTTCGTATTCCTGGGCGCGACGCGACCACATGGTGCGCTTCACGCGGGCGCGGCCTTTCAGGGTGGTGAGGGCCTGGCTGACCACATTGCCTTCCGCCAGCGAGCGCAGACCGGCGCCGCGCGCCTTGGCCGTCGGGACCCGCAGGGTCATCTTCTCGTGGTCGAAGGTGATCACATAGACTTCGAGCTTATAGCCGGCGACTTCCTGGGTTTCGATCCCATCCACCTTGCCCACGCCGTGCGCGGGGTAGACGACGTGATCGCCAACCGAGAATTCCAGACCGCTCTTGCTCATTCGTTCCAGTCCTTTCGACCTCTCCGATCCCACCGATGGCGCTTGGAAGTTCATGGCTCTCCAAAGACAAACCAGCCCCTCCGCAAACCTTGCGCGGCGCTGGACACTCTGGAGAACGGATAGACCTTCTAAGACACCCTTCGCCTTTTGCGGCGCATTGCGGCCTGGGATGGCTCTTTTGCTAAAATGACGCGCTGCGCGCAGGCGCTATCGTCACGTCAGTTGTGACATTAGCATAAAATTCAGCCGAAAGAAAGGCTTGCCCCGGGCGTTAACCCAAGTGAACGGTCAAGAACCTTTGCCGGGCTTCTCCGAGAAGTACTTTTCGAACTTCCCTTCCTCGCGCTCGAACGACTCCGCATCGGCCGGCGGCGAGCCCTTCACGGTGATGTTCGGCCACACCTTGGCGTACTCGGAATTGATCCGCAGCCACTTGCCGTCGGCGTCGTCCTCGGTGTCCGGCTTGATGGCGTCGACCGGGCATTCCGGCTCGCAGACGCCGCAGTCGATGCATTCGTCCGGGTTGATCGCCAGGAAGTTCTCACCTTCGTAGAAGCAGTCGACCGGACACACCTCCACGCAGTCCATGAACTTACATTTGATGCAGGGGTCCATGACGATGTAGGTCATCGGCGCGATCAGGCTCCTGGGGCAAATCCCATCCGGGCCGGGGTTTTCCCGGCGCAAGGGTGGCTTGTCAATGCCGGGGGACTTGGGCAGGGCGCAGGATATCTGCAAGTCCCGATAGGCCGTCCATGATTCGCGCCCTTCTCCGCGCCCCCAGCCCCGCCATGGAAGGCGGCGAACGCACCCATCTGGAGCGCGCCCCGATCGACATGGCGTTGGCCGTCCGCCAGCACGCCGCCTATGCCGCGGCGCTCGCCGAGGC
This sequence comes from uncultured Phenylobacterium sp., assembly GCA_945952175.1. Lineage (GTDB taxonomy): Bacteria > Pseudomonadota > Alphaproteobacteria > Caulobacterales > Caulobacteraceae > Phenylobacterium. The sequence continues at coordinate 12,958 of CAMFHW010000036.1, forward strand.
GGGGGCCGAGGTCACCATCCTGCCGGCCGACGACGCGCTGGCCGACTGCGCCTTCGTCGAGGACGTGGCCCTGGCCTTCCCCGAACTCTGCGTCGTGCTGCGGCCCGGGGCGGCCTCGCGGCGGCCGGAGGTCGAGACCGTCGCGACGGCCCTGCCGGGGGATCGACCGGTCGTGCGGCTGGCGGCCGGGACCGTCGATGGCGGCGACGTGCTGGCGGTGGGCCGCCGCGTGTTCGTGGGCCTGTCGACCCGTACCGATGCGGAAGGGCTCGCCGCGCTGACCGACTTCCTGCGACCGCACGGCTATTCCGTCGAGGGCGTGGCCGTGCCCGGCGCCCTGCACCTGAAGACCGCGGTCACCGCGCTCGATGCGGAGACCCTGGCGATCAACCCGCGCTGGGTCGACCCGGCCGCCTTCGCCGGCTTCCGCATACTGGCGGTCGCCAAGGACGAACCCTTCGGGGCCAACACCCTGACTGTCGGAGGACGATTGTTCGTGCAAGCCGCGACGCTCCGCACCGCCGGACGCCTGGCCGACGCCGGCTACACGCCGATCGCGCTGGACATCAGCGAATTCGCCAAGGCGGAGGCGGGGCTGACCTGCCTCAGCCTCATCGCGCCGGCGACAGGCTGATCACCCGCTCGGTGGCTGCGTCGATCGCCGGGCGCGAATAGAGCAGCGGCACGTACTGGCCCGTCACCCACAGCGGGAAGAGGTCGCGGAAGTGCGGGCTGCCCCAATCGCCGGACTGGCCGGGCGTGTTGATCGCCCGGCTCTCGTCCCAGTGGCCGACGTCCAGCACCATGCGGAAGGAGGCGCCGGCGGTGACCCGGAAGTCGTCCGAGCGCCAGGTGGCGGCCATCGGCGACAACATGGTTCCGCCCATGGGGGAGGGGCCGGCCTTCATCGTGGGGCGTTCGGCCGGCGGCGCCAGCGGGCTGAGCGCGTGGATGAACTCAGCCTGGTGCAGCTTGCCCCAGGCCCAGGCCTTGGGATCGGGGCCGAGGCGCTCGGAGACCTCGTCGACGGCGGCCGACAGGCTGGTCAGCAGGATCTGGTCGCGCGCCGGCTTGGCTTCGGGGCTTTCCAGCCAGTCCATCTCTGCGGCGAGGTCGCCATTGGCCAGCAGGGCCTGGGCGGCGGCCGGCGAGGCCTGGGCGACCACGGCGTGGCCCAGATGCTTGGCGGTCCAGGTCTCGAACACCGCCGCGGCGGCGCTGTCGGTCGTGGTCGCGCCGTTCCAGCCGCGCAGCAGGCCGAGCGCGGCCTGGACCTTGGCGTCCGGCGACTTCAGCGGCGCGAGCAGGGCTACGAGGCGGCGATAGGTGATGTCGGTCGGATCGGTCTGCAGGGCCATGGCGTCGGCGACGCTGATCTTCGGCTTGGCGGCCAGCACCTCCTCGATTCGGGTGAGGCGGGCGTTGTTCGACCACTCGAAGCCCGGCTTGCGCTCGGCATAGGGATAGCCGGGCGGCAGGTTCATGGCGTTGGCGCTGGCGTACCAGCCGCGGGCGGGGTCGGCGAGGCTCGGCATCTCGTCGCCGCTCAGGAAGCCCTTCCACTCGTAGCGGCCGTCGCCCGGCACCGGCATCAGGCCGTCCCAGTTCGGCCGGCGGGGCACCATGCCGGCCGCCACCCAGCCGATGTGGCCCGAGGTGTCGGCATAGATCTGGTTCTCGCTGGGCGCGCCCCAGTCGGCCAGCGCCGCCTTGAACTGCGGCCAGGTCTTGGCGTCCATGTAGCGGGTCGAGCCGAAATAGGCGCTAGTCCCCGGTTCGCCCCAGACGCTGCGCAGGGCGTAGGCGCGGTGGTGGGCCGCGTCTGTGAAGATCACCGGCCCATGGCGGGTGAAGCGCAGGACGACGTCCTGGGCCGGGCCGCTCTTCACCGCCACCTGCTGGCGTTCGACCGCCATCTTTTCCCAGCCGTCGCCATAGCGATAGCGGTCGGGATCGGCCGGATCGGTCTCGTAGACGTAGAGGTCTTCCTGGTCCGCGTAGAAGATGGTCAGGCCGAAGGCGATGGTGTCGTTGTGGCCGATCGAGACCCCCGGCAGGAACGGCTCGCCGGCCCCGATCACCGACAGGCCCGGCGCCTCCAGGTGGACGATGTAGCGCAGCGACGGGGCGCCATGCTCGCGGTGCGGGTCGTTGGCCAGGATCGCGCGCCCGGTGGTGGTGTGGCTGGGGGCGATGGTCCAGTTGTTCGAGCCCACCGCGTCCTGCGGCAGGTCGAGCGCCGACAGCGCCCGGCCGGAGAACTTCACGCCCTTGGTGGCGAGCTCGTAGTCGCCCAGCACCCCCTTGGGGATGTCGCAGGGATCGAGGC
>CAMFHW010000037.1 GCA_945952175.1 uncultured Phenylobacterium sp.
GATCCCAGCGGCATCGGCACTTACAGCCAGGTCGGCGCGCAGTTCGGCTATGGCCGCGAGCTGTTCGGTTTCATGCGCAAGGCCGCCGGTCCCGCCGAGGCCGGCGCCAGCGTGCTGTTTGGAGACGTGGCGTGAAGACCTGGTTCTCAGGCCTTGTGGGCGATGTGGGCGGCACCAATGCGCGGCTGGCCCTGGTGGATGGCGAGGGGCACATCCGCCATCCCAAGACCTATGCGGCCGCCGACTACGCCTCGCTGAGCGACGTGATCGCCACCTATCTGGAGACGACGGTGGGCCGCAAGCGTCCGCCGCGCGCCGCGCTCGCCGTGGCCGGTCCGGTGGTCGACGGCGAGATCGCCTTCACCAATATCGACTGGCGGATCTCCGAGGGCGAGCTGGTCGGGACCTTCGAGTTCGAGGCCGCGCGCCTCTTGAACGACTTCGCCGCCCAGGCGCTCGCCGCGCCCCTGCTGGACGCCGACGACCAGCGCCGCATCGGGCCCGAGCTGCGCGGCGCCGAGGGCGCGCCGATCGTGGTCATGGGGGCTGGCACCGGCTTCGGTGTCGCGGGCCTCGCACGCTCCGAGCGCGGCGACGTGCCGATCGCCTGCGAGGGCGGCCACGCGGCCTTCGCCCCCAATGACGAGGTCGAGGGCGAGGTCCTGGAGATCTTCCGCCGCCACCATGGCCGCGTCTCGATCGAGCGGGTGCTGTCCGGCCAGGGCCTGTTCGATCTCTACCGCGCGCTGGGCGAGATCCGCGGGGTCGAGGCCTCACTGGAGGACGAGAAGATCGTCACCGCCGCCGGCCTGTCGGGCGCCGACGCCCTGTCGCTGGAGACGATCGACCGGTTCTGCGCGATCCTGGGCTCGGTCGCCGGCGACATCGCCCTCACCTACGGCGCGCGTGGCGGGGTCTATATCTCCGGCGGCATCGCGCCCAAGCTGATCGAGCGGATCATGACCGGCGAGTTCCGCCGCCGGTTCCAGGACAAGGGCCGCCTGTCTGACTACATGGCCGACATCCCCACCGCCCTGATCGTCCATCCCTACGCCGCCCTGGTCGGTTCGGCCCGCGCCCTGGAGCAGATGGAAGGAAGCCCCCTTTGACCCTGCAGGAGATCCTCAAGCTGGCGCCGGTCGTTCCGGTCCTGATCATCGAGGAGGAAGCCCAGGCCGTTCCGCTGGCCCGCGCCCTGGTGGCGGGCGGGCTCTATGCGCTGGAGGTCACCCTGCGGACGTCGTCGGCCCTGGACTGCATCCGTCGCATCGCCGGTGAGGTCGAGGGCGCGGTGGTCGGCGCCGGCACGATCCTGACGCCGTCTGCGCGCCAGGCCGCCGCCGAGGCCGGCGCGAAGTTCGGGGTCAGCCCCGGCCTGATCGAGGGCGAGGGCCTGGACGGCCCGATCCCCATGCTGCCGGGCGTCGCCACGGCCACCGAACTGATGAGCGGGCTGAAGCGCGGCCACACCCTGTTCAAGCTGTTCCCGGCCAACATCGTCGGCGGCGTTGGCGCGCTGAAGGCCTTCGCCAGCCCGTTCCCGCAGGCGAACTTCTGCCCGACCGGCGGGGTCAGCCTGGAGAACGCGCCGGACTACCTCGCCCAGCCCAACTGCGTCTGCGTCGGCGGCTCCTGGGTCGCGCCCGTCGACGCCGTCCGCGCCGGCGACTGGGGCAAGATCACCGAGCTGGCGAGAGGCGCGGCGGGGTTGCGCCGGTAGTTCCAAGTCCTCCCCCGGGGAGGTGGCATTTGCCAACGGCAAATGACGGAGGGGGTTCGAGCCCACTCCGCCCAGCCCTTCAGCCCCCTCCACCGCTTCGCGGTCCCCCTCCCCCAACGGGGGAGGATTGGGAGCTACTTCCCCTTGAAGTTCCCCGGGCGGCGCTCCTGTACGGCGCGGACGCCTTCGGCGAAGTCGTCGGTGGCGCGCAGGATGGTCTGCTGGGCGTGCTCGTGATCGGTCTGGGACCGCACGGCGGCGGCCAGCTTGCCGCGCAGGGTCTTGCGGGTGGCGACCACGGCCAGGGGCGCGTTCTCGGCGATCTCGCCCGCCAGGTCCCGGGCGGCGCTCAGCAGGCGCTCCAGCGGGACCACCTCGTCCACCAGACCCCAGGCCAGGCCTTCCTCGGCCTTTACCCGGCGGCCGGTCAGGAACATCAGCTCCGCCCGCTGCTCGCCGACCAGCCGGGGCAGGGTGTGGGTCAGGCCGAAGCCCGGATGGAAGCCCAGCTTGACGAAATTGGCTGCGAACCGCGCCTCGGGCGCCGCCACGCGGAAATCGGCCACCAGGGCCAGGCCCAGGCCCGCACCCACCGCCGCGCCCTGCACCGCCGCGACGATCGGCTTTTCGATCGAGAACAGCCGTACCGCCTGGGTGTAGAGCTCGTTGATGCCGCTCATGCCGGTCCCGCCGATCCCGTCGGACGAGACCAGGTCGGCGCCGGCGCAGAACGCCCTGCCGGCCGCGGCCAGCACCGTGGCGCGCACCTCGGGGTCCTTGTCCAGGCCCTCCAGGATGTCGGACAGGTCGCGCATCAGCGGCACCGAGACGTGGTTGTTCGGCGGCCGGTCGATGGTCACCGTCGCCACGAAGCCGGATTTCGAGACCGTGATCTCCTTGGTCTGCGTGGCGGTGCTCATCGTCTGCCTCCCATAAGATTGCGGGCCACCACCATCCGGTGGACTTCCGAGGGCCCGTCATAGATCCGCATGTTTCGCACGCTGGCGGCCATCAGCTGCAGCGGCATTTCCTTGGTCATCCCCATGGCGCCGAAGCACTGCATGGCGTTGTCGATGACCTCCCACGCCATCTCGGTGGCGAAGACCTTAATCATCGAGATTTCGTTGCGCACGTCGCGGCCCAGGTCGAGCTTCCAGGCGCAGTCATAGGTCATCAACCGCGCGGCGTGGATCTTGGTCGCCGCGTCCGCCGCCCACCACTGCACCGCCTGGCGGTTGGCCAGCGGTTGGCCGAACGTGACCCGCTGCGGCGCGTATTCGCACATCATGTCCAGGGCCCGCTGCGCCAGGCCGATGCACCAGGCCGCCATCTCCATGCGCCGCGTACCCAGCCGCACCTGCATGGGCGCGAACCCCTGCCCCTCGACGCCCAGCAGCTTCCAGTCCGGCACCCGCACGTCGTCCAGCGCCACCTCGTAGGTGAAGGCGCCGCCGATCATCGGGATGCGCCGCAGCACGTTGAAGCCCGGCGTGCCCTTGTCGACCAGGAAGGCGCTCATGCCGCCGCGGGCGCCCTTCTCTTTGTCGGTCACCGCCATGACGATGGTGAAGTCGGCCTCGGCCGCCCGGCTGGTCCAGATTTTTCGGCCCGAGATCACCCAGTCGTCGCCGTCGCGCACCGCCCGCGTGATCATGCCGGCGGGGTCGGCGCCCGCGCCCGGCTCTGAGATGCCGATGGCGCTGATCGTCTTGCCCTCGACATAGGGTGTCAGATAGGCCTCGCGCTGTCGCTCGTTCACCGTCGCCATCAGCATGCGCAGGTTCGGGCTGTCCGGCGGCAGGGTGTAGGGCGTCACGGTCGAGCCCATCGCCTCGTTGACCCCGATCAACGCCACCTGCGGCAGGTCGAAGCCGCCCACGTCCTCCGGCGCGTCCAGGCCCCACAGGCCGAGCTTCTGGGAGACCTCGTCGACCCGGGTCCGCTCCTCGGGCGTCAGGTGGATGCCCTGGCCGGCCGCCTCGCGCGCCAGCACCTTGGACTCCAGCGGCATCAGCTCGTCCTTGACGAACCGCTGGGTCAGTTCCTTGAGCATGCGATGCTCGTCGGACAGGGCAAAGTCCATGCGCGGCGCCTCCCAGTCGCCTTTCGGCGATAGAAGACTCCTTCCGCAGGGGCGGTCGAGCCGAATCCATCATTTCCACATACATGGAAATCGCGCCGGACGGTCCGTCAGGATTGCCAACGCCCCGTGCTCTGCTAACCCGTGGAAAAACCACAAGGGAGCGGATGGCGCGTGACCGAGACCCGAAACCTGGCGAGCGAAGCCACCGGCCCCCTGAAGGGCATCCGCATCCTCGACCTGACCAGCGTGGTGTTCGGCGCCTACGCCACCCAGATGCTGGGCGACCAGGGCGCCGAGGTGATCAAGCTCGAGGATCCCGGCTCAGGCCGCGGCGACGGCGGCGACATCATGCGCTGGGCGGGCCACGTGCCAGAGCCGTGCCCGCGCGACCTCGGCCCCATCTTCCTGACCATCAACCGCAACAAGCGCTCGGTCCTGCTCGACATGAAGGACGCCAAGGCGCGTCCGCTGCTGGAGGCCCTGATCAAGAGCTGCGAGGTGTTCGCCACCTCGATCCGTTATGACGGGCTGAAGCGTCTGGGCCTGGCCTATGAGGACGTGAAGGCCCTGCGGCCCGACGTGGTCTATGTCCACGCCGCCGGCTACGGCTCCGAGGGTCCCTATGCGGGCGAGCCGGCCTATGACGACCTGATTCAGTCGGCCTCGGGCCTCGCCGATCTCTTGCCGCGCACCGATGGCAATCCCACGCCGCGCATCCTGCCCAGCCTCATCGCCGACAAGGTTTCGGGCCTCTTCATGTGCCAGGCGATCACCGCCGGCCTGTTGCACCGCGAGCGCACCGGCGAGGGGCAGTTCATCGAGGTGCCGATGCTGGAATGCGTCACCAGCTTCAACCTGGTGGAGCATCTCTACGACCACACCTACGAGCCCCCGACCGGCCAGTGGGCCTACCAGCGCGTGGCCAATCCCAACCGCAAGCCGTACCAGACCAAGGACGGCTATATCGGTCTTCTTCCGTATACAGACAAACAGTGGGATCAGTTCTTCGCCGCGGCCGGCATGGCCGAGACCTTCGGCAAGGATCCGCGCTTTTCCGACTACTCAACGCGCGGCAAGCACATCCAGGAGCTCTACGCCCTGGTCGGCGAGGTCACCCAGACCAAGACCACCCAGGAGTGGCTGGACCTGCTGAAGCCGCTGTCGATCCCGATCGTGAAGACCGTGCGGCTCGACGACCTGCCGGAGGATCCGCATCTGACCGCGGTCGGCTTCTTCGAGCGTTACGACCACCCGCACGCCGGCGCCTACAACGCCATGAAGCCGCCGGTGAAGTTCACCGGCTCGCCCAGCAACATCCGCCGCCACGCCCCGCGCCTCGGCCAGGACACCGACGCCGTCTGGAGCGAGATGGGCCTGAAGCGGGAGTAGTGCTTGCTTTCCTCTCCCCCTCGAGGGGGAGAGGGTAGGGTGAGGGGGAAACCCCGAGCCTGTCAGCTGACGTCTATCGGCGCCCTTCGCCGCTACGCGCCGAAGCCCCTCACCCTACCCTCTCCCCGCAAGAGCGGGGCGAGGACAAACTCTACAGGTCCGGCATGATCCGCATCCGGCCCTCGGGCTTGGGGAAGGCGCCGACGGTGGCGCGCAAGGGCGGCCGGAAGTGGCCGGCGCAGGTCGCCAGGCCGTCCAGCCGGGTCTCGATCGCCTCGCCACGCGCCAGGAATCCCCGCGCGCGATAGGATTTCGGGTGGATGCGGTAGCCGTGGAACCAGGCCTGGAAGCCGCCGGTCCAGGTGGTGTCCAGGGCCGCCAGGGTGATTTCCAACTGCTGATAGGCGACCAGGCCGCGCCGCCAGCGATGCTCGTCGAAATCGAACTGGTCGCGCAGTATCCGTCCGGCCTCGGCGCCATAGCCCATCAGCCGCAGCGCGCGTTCCTGCGGCATGTCCAGGTTGAGCCCGCCCTCGTCGGCGGCGAGCGCGACCCGCACGATCCGCTCGCGCTGCCCGCCCATGACGCTCAGCGCGTTGTCCTGCCAGTCCTTGGCCGCGCCGAACAGGGCGGAGAACAGGTCGCCCAGTCCGTTGATCGGACGGATCGGCAGGAAGATCCCGTCATTGGCGTTCTGCGGCAGGCTGACCCGCGACGGCGGCGCCGGCTCGTCCGGCGGCAGGGCGTCGAGGCTGAGCGCGAAGGTCGGCCGGTTGGGCAGCAGGGCGTCGAAGAAGTGGATCGGGAAGTTGCTGGTCAGGCCGCCGTCGGTCAGCCAGACGGTGCGCACGGGCGGGGTGGTGTCGGCGCCGCGCAGCTCCGCGCGCTTGGCCGCGCCGATGTCCTCGATCGCCATCGGCACGGCCGAGATCAGCAGCGGGAAGCTCAGGCTCATCCGCACCGCCAGCAGCACCGGCAGGTCGTCCTCGGCCGGCGCGAAGGCCAGGCCCGCATGCTTCGACGGCTTCGAGGCCGAGGCCAGGTGTGTGAGCACCGGGGCGGGCATCAGGTCGGTCCAGGCGGTGGGATCGTACATCAGCCCCGCCGGCAGGTTCGGCAGGGCGTGCGGCCGCACCAGCGACAGGTTGGTGGTCATCATCCGCAGGTCGATGCCGTGGCCGTCGCCATCCGTCGCCTTGCGCAGGTCGCCGAAGGTCAGCGGTGGCTGGCCGGGTGCGGCCTTGCCATGGGCGATGTACTGCAGCGCCTCATGCAGCCAGTCGGTCAACGCCAGGCCCTGGCCGGGATCGACGGTCAGCCCGCTGCAGAGGCCGAAGGCGCTGCGGCTCAGCGCGCGAAGCAGGAAGGCCAGCCGCGCGATCACCGCGACCGCCAGCCCGACCAGCGCCGCCAGCACGGTCGCCAAGGGGCCTTCCTCGGAGGCCAGAACCAAGCCGGCGAACACGCCGAGCAGGGCGGTCGCCGGCAAGCTCTGCAACAGGGCGAACGGCCAGGCCTTGCCGCCGACCAGCGCCCTGCCGAGCGTCATCAGGGGTTTCAGCTGCTGTCGCGGCTGGAACAGATGCGGCAGCCGGTCGGGCAGGGTCAGGCACCGCTCCTCCAACCGCGTGAAGCCACCTGGGTCGCCGCGTCGCCGCGCATATTCCGCCGCCGCCGCGAACGCCGCCGCGATCCCACCCGCAGAGGTCCCACCGATCGAGCGGAACCGGTAGGCCTTGGCCAATTCCAGGATGGCGTTGGGGTAGACGACCCCGGAGGTCACCCCGCCCTTCATGATGATGTCGCAGTCCTTGGCGGGGTTCGCGAAGTCGGCGGCCTGGGTCGGCATCTGCGGTCTCCTGCTACCGCCAGTCGTACCGCGCCGTCTGTCGCGCGAGGAGTCCTCATCCGCGGCCGCTTTCAGGGCGGCGGCGATCTGGTGCATAGGGAAGGCCGCCGCGAGACAAGGACCCCGTGATGCGTATCTCCGTCGTCGGCAGTTCCGGCTCGGGCAAGACCACCCTGGCGCGGAAGCTGGGCGCCGAACTCGGCCTGCCCTTCATCGAGCTGGACGCGGTCAACTGGCAGGCCGGCTGGCAGGACCTCAACACCCACGATCCGGAGGAGTTCGTCCGCCGGGTGGCCGAGGCGATCACCCCCGAGGCCTGGGTGACCGACGGCAACTATGGCCGCGTGCGCCCCATGCTCTGGGCGCGCGCCACCCACCTGGTCTGGCTCGACTACGGGCGCGAGGTGATCATGCCGCGCGTGATCCGCCGCTCGTTCCACCGCGCCCTGTCGGGAAAGGAGCTCTGGGAGGGCACCGGCAACAAGGAGCGGTTCCAGGACTGGCTCGGCAAGGAGCATCCCATCCGCTGGGCGTGGGACACCTTCCATGTCCGCCGCGCGGCCTACGAGGCCCAGCTTTCCGGGCCGGGTCTCGAGCACCTGCAGGTGTTCCGCCTGCGCCATCCGCGCGAGGCGGAGCTTGGCGGGCTGCTCTCCCGCTTGCGGGAGAGGCGGGGTGAGGGCGCTAGCTGAGCCGGCCCTCACCCAACCCTCTCCCTGAGGGAGAGGGCTTATCCTACAGCGGCGAAAACACCGGCGCGGGCGGGCCGCCGCCTTCTGTGGGCTGGAACTTGACCTTCACCTTCTGGCCGATGGCCAGGGCGTCGAGGTCGTCCGCCACGAAGTTGGTCAGCACGGCCGGGCCTTCGTTCAGGGTCACATAGCCGATGGCATAGGGGCCGGTCGGCGAGCGGCGCATGATCGAGAAGGTGTAGATCACCCCTTCGCCGGGGCTCTCTTCCCACACGGTGTCCGACGAGTGGCACAGCGGGCAGATCGCCCGCGGATACCAGTGCGCCTTGCCGCAGGCGTTGCAGCGCTTGATGAGGAACCTGCCCTCGGCCGCCGCGTCCCAGAACGGCTTGGTCTCGATCGTCACCGCCGGCGACGGGATCGGGCGGGTCTTGGTTTCGGTCTCGCTCATGGTCCTATTCCCGCTCCAGGATCAGGGTGCCGGCGCCGTGGCGCGTGCCCAGCGAACCGCCGGTGCCGTGCGCCAGGGCCAGGTCGCAATTGGGAACCTGCACCTTCGGATGCGCCTCGCCGCGCAGTTGGCGCACCGCTTCGATCACCTTGGTGATGCCGCCGCGGTTGGTCGGGTGGTTGTTGCACAGTCCGCCGCCGTCGGTGTTGAACGGCAGCTTGCCGACGCCCGAGATCAGGTTGCCGTCGGAGACGAACTTGCCGCCCTCGCCCTTCTTGCAGAAGCCGAGGTCCTCGAGCTGCATCAGCACGGTGATGGTGAAGCTGTCATAGATCGAGGCGTACTTGATATCGGCTGGCGTCACGCCAGCTTCGGCGAACGCGATCGGGCCGGACCAGACCGCGCCCGAATGGGTCAGGTCCAGGTCGTGGCCGCCGCTCGGGCCCTTGGGCGCTTCGCCCGCGCCGATCACCTTCACCTTCGGACGGTTCAAGCTCTTGGCGATCTCGGGGCTGGTGACGATCAGGGCGCCGCCGCCGTCGGTCACCACGCAGCAGTCCAGCAGGTGCAGCGGGTCGGAGATCATCCGCGAATTCACCACCTGCTCGACGGTGACCACGTCCTTCAGGAAGGCGTGCTCGTTCCACTGGGCGTGGTGGCTGGCCGCAACCTTGATCCAGGCGAGCTGCTCGGAGGTGGTGCCGTACTCGTACATGTGGCGCGCCGCGCACATGCCGTAGGTGTTGTGGGTCGAGCCGCCATAGATGTTCTCGAAGCCGGCTTCCGGCGGCCCGTCGGTCAGCTGGCCGGGCTTGCCGGCTCCGCCGCCGAAGCGCCCGCCCTGGCCCTGGCGCGGACGGCCGGCGAGGGTGGTCAGCGCCACCTTGCCCTTGCCCGCCGCAATGGCCGCGGCCGCGTGGCCGACATGGATCAGGTAGGACGATCCGCCGGTCTCGGTGGAGTCCATGTGCCGGATGTTCCTGAGGCCCATATAGTCGATCATCGACATGGCCCCGAAGCCGGGCGCGTCGCCCGCGCAGAAATAGCCGTCGACGTCGTCGTGGCTCAGCCCCGCGTCCGCCAGCGCGCCGGCGGCGCATTCGGCATGGAGCTGCGCGGAGGTCTTGTCGGGCGCGTCGCGGAGCGGATGCTCCCAGGCGCCCATGATGTAGGCCTTGCCCTTGATGCTCATGGTCCCCTTCGATCTCTGACTTAAAGAATGCCGTTCCGCTTATCGCGGCGAGGCCGCCAGCGGAAGCGCTAAGCCTCGGCCTTCGCCGCAGCGATCCGCGCGTCGCGCAGGGCGGTGCGGCGCACCTTGCCGGCGTCGTCGCGCAGCGGCTCGTCGACGAACTCGTAGGTCCTGGGCTGCTTGTAGGTCACCAGCCGCTCGGCCAGGTGCGCCCGCAGGCCGGCCTCGTCCACCACGCCCTTGGTCTGGACGATGGCGTGGACTTTGTTGCCCAGATCGTCGTCGGGAATGCCGATCACCGCGCAGGACTGCACGGCGTCATGCTCCTCCAGCGCCGCCTCGATCTCCGCCGGATAGACGTTCGAGCCGCCCACCAGGATCATGTCGGTGCGCCGGTCGGCGAGGTAGAGATAGCCGTCCTCGTCGAACCAGCCGATGTCGCCCAGGCTCTCCCAGCCGCCGGGCAGGGTCTTGGCCGTGGCCCCGATGTACTTGTAGCTCGGCGGCGCGCCCTCCGGCCGGCGCATGTAGATCTCGCCGACCTCGCGGGCGGGCAGGGGCTGGCCCTGGTCGTCCACCGCCATCATCTCGCCCATGGTCACCTTGCCGACCGAGCCGCGGTGCTCCAGCCATTCGGCGCCGCTGATCGTGGTCACCGCCTGGGCCTCGGTGCCGGCATAGAGCTCCATCACGGTCTCGGGGCCGACCCAATGGATGAAGGCCTCCTTCAGCCAGGCCGGGCAAGGCGCTGCCAGGTGCCAGAGGGTCTGCAGCGAGGAGAGGTCGTAGCTGTCGCGCACCTCCTGCGGCAGGCGCCAGATGCGGGTCATCATGGTCGGCACCAGATAGACCCAGGTGGCCTTGGTGCGGGCGATGGCGGCCAGGGTCTGCTCCGGCTCGAACCGCGGCAGGATCACCATGTGAGCGCCGACGCCAAAGGCCGACATCATCATGCCGAAGCCGGCGTTGTGGTAGAGCGGCGCGGGCAGCAGGGCGACCGAGCTGGGCGTCAGCCGCCAGCCACCGACCTCCGGCGTCTCCTTGGCGGTCACGCCGGGCTGGCCCGCCAGGATCAGCTTCGGACGCCCGGTCGAGCCGCCGCTGGTCGGCGCCTTGGAGACCGGCGCGATGGCGTCGGGCAGGTCGCTCTCGTCGTCACTCAGCTTCAGCACGTCGGGGATCGAGACCCGCGGCCGGTCGATGGCGTGGTCGAACTCGGCGATGACGATCGGCGTCGCCGCCAGCTCCATGATCGCCTCGAGTTCGTTCTTGGGCAGGCGGAACGAGATCGGCTGCGGCGTCGCGCCCAGCTTCCAGATGCCCCAGCAGGCCACGGCGAAGTCGACCGAGTTGGGAAGGCCCAGCGTCACCAGGTCCCCGTGCTTCACGCCCAGCTTGGCGAGGCCGCGAGCCACGCGGTTGGTCATCCGGTGGAACTGGCCGTAGGTCAGGGTGGTGTCGCCACAGGTCACCGCGGGGGCGTCGGGCTTCAGTTCGGCGAGCTGCTTCAGCTTCGCGCCGAGGGAAATCATCTCGTCGGCCATCGGAAAGTCCTGATCAAATTAAGGGCGGGGGAGGAGCCCCGCGGTCTGAAATCACCCGTCGCCGCCGAGCAATAGGCGGTCGGCGCCCTTTTCCACCCTCGGGCGCCCTAACGGCAAGGGCCAGATTGCTCCGACCCCGCCTTCCGGCCTAAACCGCCGCTGTCTTCACCGCGCCGAGGTTCCGATGTCCGATCTCACCCTTTCCGTCGCCGACCTCTGCGACGAACACGAGGACGAGGCCGAGGTCTGCGTCGCGCCCTTCCGCGACTTCGGCGGCCGCATCGCCTTCTCCGGCCCGATCCGCACGGTCCGCTGCTTCGAGGACAATTCGGCGGTGAAGGCCCTGCTGGCCGAGCCGGGCGAGGGCTGCGTCCTGGTGGTCGACGGCGCAGGCTCCCTGCGCCGCGCCCTGGTCGGCGACATGCTGGCCGGCGACGGGGCCAGGAACGGCTGGGCCGGGATCGTCGTCAATGGCGCGGTGCGCGACACCGCCGTCCTCGCCACCCTCGACATCGGCATCAAGGCCCTGGGCTCGATCCCCATGCGCGGCGTCAAGCGTGGCGAGGGCGTGGTCGACACCCCGGTCGCGTTCGGCGGCGTGGTCTTCGTGCCCGGCGACATGCTGCACGCCGACGAGGACGGTGTGGCCGTGCTGCCGGCCGACTGATCGCCGCCGAGCGTCACAGGACTTGCGCAGTCGGGGGCTCATGAGTAGGTTCCGCCCCTCGCGCTCGGCGGGCCTTCCTCAAGAGGCCTCCAGACGGCTCCGGAGAGGTGGCTGAGTGGTCGAAAGCACCGCACTCGAAATGCGGCGTACCTTTACGGGTACCGTGGGTTCGAATCCCACCCTCTCCGCCATGAGCCTTTGAAATATAAGAATTTTCCGAGACGATGGGCCAAACACCCATCATTGAACCCCTCAAAGCCTCCGTGACCTGGGCGGGCAATTTTCTTAGCCGCCGCCGCCGCGGCCGCATTGCGGCCGTTTCTGACGTGACCGTCCGCCAAGTGTCATATCTGGACCATCCAGACCAAAGGCGGCGGGGTGAAGAAACTGCTCCAGCTAAAACGGTGGCTGACCCTTGCTGAGGCCGCCCGATATCTCTCGGTCCTCGTTGGCGAGGAAGCCTCCGAAGCCGATATCCTCCGGCTCGCCCTGGACGGCGAACTGACCCTCTCGGTTCATTTCGTCAACAGCACCTATGCGATGTGCGGCACGACGATCCCTCTCGCCGAGGCCAAGCGCGAGACCGTCCCCAACCTGGAAGGCGACGGCTTCTTCACCTTCCTGCGCGGCACGCCGATCCCCGGCGAGCGGGTCATACAGTTCGAGGACAAGATCACCACCCTGAACGGCGTATGGGACCTGCCGTTGTTCGGCGCCGAAAGCCTGGACGTCGAACACCTCTATCAGACGCTCACCATGGGTCCGTCGGTGGAGATGTTCGACCTTGAGGGCGCCTTCGTGACCGATGGCGCCGGCATGTACTGCAAGCTCATGCTGAGGTTCCAAGGGGATGAACTGCCCGGCAAGTCGATCCTGGTCTCGCCGCCCTATCATCCCAACAACTTCTATCCGGCCGGCGGCTTGCCCGATGACAGTGTTCTCGTCGTGCGGACTACGGCGCTCCAAGCGTTGGAAGCCCGGTTGCTAGAGGCGGAAAAGGGCCGGGACCGCCCAATCGAGACGCGCGAGCGAACCACCCTGCTGGTGCTGATCGGGGCGCTCGCTGAGCTTGCCAAGCTCGACCTCAAACACCCGTCGAAGGCTGCGGCCGCGATTGAGAGCCAAACGGCGCTGATGGGTGCGCGCGTCGCCTCCCGAACCATCGAGGGCCATCTCAACCGAGTTGGGGAGGCGCTGGAGAGCCGGGCCTGAGCGCGCCCGCAAGCGCAGTTGCACAGGCGACGCCCGCAGTTGCGGCCCGGCGGCCGCAAGCCGATCCAAGTCATGTCGCACCAACGCACCTCACGGAGCATCGCGACATGCCAACCCCTCCGCCGCCCCCCGGCTCGCTGCCGGCCACGGGCTACGTCCGCCAAGCCCAACTGATCCCCGCCATCTTCCCATTCTCGGCCGCCACCCTCTGGCGGAAGGTCAAGGCGGGCACCTTCCCCAAGCCGGTGAAGCTCGGCCCGCGCATCACGGCGTGGCGGGTCGAGGACATTCGGGAGGTCATGCGCAGCGGGGAGGGCTGACTTGGCCAAGTCCTACAACCCGCGCCGGGCGAAGCTCCATCGCAGCTACACGGTCGCCGAGGCGGCCGGCCTGTTCGGCATCACCCGCGCCGCGGTGCGGGCCTGGATCAAGGCGGGCCTGCCGGTGGTCGAGACCTCGGGGCCGAACCTGATCCTCGGCGGCGACCTTCAAGCCTTCCTCACCAAGCGCCAGGTCGCGCGACTCCGGAAATGCCCACCGGGAACCATCTACTGTCTTCGCTGCCGCGAGCCCCGGCGGCCCGATCCCGAGACCATCGTCCTGATCGCGCTGAAGCCGACGAGCGGCAATCTGCGCGCGCAATGCCCCGCCTGTGACGCGACGCTCTACCGTCGCGTGACGATGTCGAAGCTCGACCAAGCCGGCTTCGGAGGGGCCGCGCGACAGGCTGGAGGCGCCGCACCTAGTTGATAGCCCGTCCCCCTCCCTGAAACGCACCTCCGAACGGACATCTGCTCATGCCCACGCATCACCCCGAAAACGAGCGCGTGAAGCGCGACTATCTCATCTGGCTGAAGGAGGCTCGCGGTCGCAGCGAACCCACGCTCGACATCGCCGCGGCGGCCATCGACCGCTTCCAGGCGCACACCCGCCATCGCGACTTCAAGACCTTCCGGCCGGAGCAGGCGACGAGCTTCAAGGCGCACCTCGGCGCCCAGTCCAACCCCACCACCGGAAAGCCTCTTAGCAAGGCGACGCTCTACAGCACGCTCAAGGCGGTCCAGGCGTTCTTTGAGTGGTTGTCACGCGAGCCGGGCTATCGGCAGGCCGTGCGCCTGTCGGACGTCGCCTACTTCACTATGAACAGCAACGACGCACGGGCGGCCACCGCGACCCGCGAGCAGCCCTATCCGTCGCTCCACCAAGTTGTCCATGTGCTGGGGGTCATGCCGACCGCCACGCCGCTGGAGCGTCGGGATCGCGCCCTCATCGCCTTCATCCTGCTGACCGGTGTGCGCGACGCCGCCGCGATCTCCCTGAAGCTCAAGCACGTGGACGTCTCCCGCCAGCGGGTCTTCCAAGACGCCCGCGATGTGCGCACCAAGGCCGCCAAGACCTTCGTCAGCTCGTTCTTCCCGGTCGGCGACCTCGCCCTCGGCATCGTGTCCGACTGGATCGAGGAGCTGCAGGCCGTTCGCCTCTTCGGTCCTGACGACCCGGTGTTTCCGGCGACCGAGAACGGCCTGGACGCCGACGGCCAGTTCGCGCCGCTGGGGTTCGAGCGCCAGCACTGGCGCACCGCCGCTCCGGTCCGGGCGATCTTCCGCCGAGCCTTCGAAGCCGCCGGCCTGCCCTACTTCTATCCGCACAGCCTGCGGCGCACGCTCATGCAGCTCGGCCACGACCTCAACCTGACCGTCCGCGAGCTGAAGGCCTGGAGCCAGAGCCTCGGCCACGAGAGCGTTCTGACCAGTCTTGGGAGCTATGGCGCCTTGCGGCCGGACGAGCAGGCCGAGGTCATGGCCGCGGTCGCCGACCGCCGCGAGGCGCCGGATGCGGCGATTCAGGCCCTAGCGCGGCAGGTCGCTGCGGAGATCGCTCGGCAAGGGCTGGGCTGAGGAGCTATTGGCGCCGACCCCCAGTCCAAGTCGAGGGCGAACGATCTAGGCGGACCGCGAGACGGCGTCTGCGAAGGACGGGATTGCCGCCGATGGTGCGGCCTGGCTCAACGACTCGATGATGCGACAATGGGCGGCGGACCCGCCGCAGTCGGTCGAGACCATTCTCGCAAGTTCCACCCGAAGCGCTTGCAATTGGCGGATTTTCGCCTCGACGGCCGTCAACTGCGCCCGCGCGATTGCGGTGGCGTCCCTGCAATCGCGGTCCGGGTGATCGGTCAGTTCAAGGA
>CAMFHW010000038.1 GCA_945952175.1 uncultured Phenylobacterium sp.
ACACGTAAGGAGTCGTCGGCAGCGTCAGATGTGTATAAGAGACAGGCTTAAGGGTCTGCCAGGTCGACACCAAGGACGGCCGCAAGGAGATCGTCTGCGGCGCCCCCAATGCACGGGCGGGGCTGACGACCGTCTATGCGCCGCTGGGCGCCTATGTGCCCGGCTCCGGCATCACCCTGGAGGCGCGGCCGGTGCGCGGCGTGGTCTCCAACGGCATGCTGTGTTCCGGCGCCGAGCTGGAGGTCGCCACCGAGGCCGACGGCATCATGGAGCTGGACGCCAGCCTGGCGGTCGGAACCTCGGCGGCCGACGCGCTCGGCCTGGAGGCCGTGATCGACTTCGAAGTCACCCCGAACCGGCCCGACTGGCTGGGCGTGGTGGGCATCGCCCGCGACCTGGCGGCGGCCGGCCTCGGCAAGCTGAAGGACGTTTCGGTCGCGCCGGTCCCCGGCAAGTTCGCCCAGCCGATCGAGATCCGGCTTACCGGCGGCGACGCCTGCCCGGCCTTCGCGGGCCGGCTGATCAAGGGTGTGAAGAACGGCCCGTCGCCCGCCTGGCTGCAGCAGCGGCTGACCTCGATCGGCCTGCGCCCCATCAGCGCCCTGGTGGATGTGACCAACCTCTTGACCTTCGACCGCGCGCGGCCGCTGCACGTCTATGACGCCGGCAAGCTGCAAGGCGGCTTCATCGAGGCGCGGCTGGGCCGGGCCGGCGAGAGCGTGCTGGCCCTCGACGGCAAGACCTACGAGATCACGCCGGAGATCTGCGTGATCGCCGACGGCTCGGGCGCGATCGGCCTGGGCGGGGTGATCGGCGGGGAGTCCACGGGCTGCTCGGACGACACCACCGACGTCTTCGTCGAGGCGGCCTATTTCGACCCGATCCGCACGGCCCAGACCGGCCGGAGCCTGACGATCAATTCGGACGCCCAGTACCGGTTCGCCCGTGGCGTCGATCCGGAGAGCCTGGTTCCCGGCATCGAGCTGGCGACGAAGCTGATCCTGGAGCTCTGCGGCGGCGAGGCCTCGGAGGTGACCCTGGCCGGCCAGGCGCCCGCGCCGCCGGAGGCCGTGGCCTTCGACCGGGCCTATGTGAAGCAACTGGCCGGGCTCGACATCCCGGCCTCGCGCACGGACGAGATCCTCACCGCCCTCGGCTTCAAGGTCGAGGCCGGCCAGGTGACGCCGCCGTCCTGGCGCCGCGACGTCGAGGGCAAGGCCGACCTGGTCGAGGAGGTCGCGCGCATCCAGGGCTATGACGCCCTGCCCGCCACGGCGCTTCCGGAGATGCCGGCCCAGAGCGGCGGCGTGCTGACCATCCGCCAGGGCCGCGTGCGCGCGGCGCGGCGGGCGCTGGCGGCGCGCGGCTTCTCCGAGACCATCACCTGGAGCTTCATGAAGCGCGAGGTGGCGGAGGTGTTCGGCGGCGGCCAGCCGGAGCTGGTGGTGACCAACCCCATCGCGTCCGACCTCGACTGTATGCGCCCCTCGGTCCTGCCGAACCTGATCGACGCGGCGGGCAAGAACGCCCGGCGCGGCTTCCCGGACGTGGCCCTGTTCGAGATCGGCCCCTTCTACAAGGGCGACCAGCCGGCCGATCAGGTGACGGCCATCGCAGCCCTGGTGGCGCCGCACGCGCCGCGCCGCTGGGACGGCGGCCAGCCCGACGCCCTGTTCGAGCTGAAGGCCGACCTGATGGCGATCCTGGACGAGATCGGCGCGCCGCCGCTGCAGACGGTGCAGGGTTCGAACTCGGCCTGGTGGCATCCGGGCCGCTCGGCGCGCCTGCAGCTCGGGCCGAAGAACGTGGTGGTGGAGTTCGGCGAACTGCACCCGCGGATCTTGAAGGCGCTGGACGTCGACGGACCGATGCTGGCCTTCGAGATCAATCTCGACGCCGTGCCGGAGCCGAAGAAGAAGGCCACCAAGACCAAGCCGGCCTTCCTGCCCTCGGCGCTCATGCCGCTGTCGCGCGACTTCGCCTTCGTGGTCGAGGACAAGGTGGCGGCCGGCGACCTGGTGCGTCCGATCCAGGCGGCGGACAAGGCGCTGATCGCCTCGGCGCGGGTATTCGACGTCTATCGCGGGACCGGCGTGCCGGAGGGCCACAAGTCGGTGGCCGTCGAGGTGCTGGTCCAGCCGACCGAGAAGACCCTGGGCGAGGCCGAGATCGAGGCCCTGTCGGCCAAGATCGTCGCCGCGGCCGGCAAGGCGGTCGGCGCGAAGCTGCGCGGCTGAGCCATTGCCCTCTCCCCCGCGAGCGGGGGAGAGGGCAAAGACTAGGCCAACCCGTCCAGGACCCGCGGCCAGAGGCTCGCGCAGGTCTCGCGGAAGAAGCCGAAATGGCCGATCTCCGCGAGGCCGGCTTCGGCCGGTTCGATCGAGACCACGGTCTTCGGGGCCTCGGAATAGAAGCTCATCAGCTCGCGCACATTGGCCTGGGGCGCGGTCGCGTCGTCGGTGAAGCGGATGAAGCTCATCGGCGCGCGGAAGGTCACGAAGTGGTCGCGTAGCGGCCGGCCCTGGTCGTCGACCACATAGGCCGGCGAGCGGCGCCAGTGGTTCCAGGAGCTGGCGATGCCGGCCGGCAGGTCCGCCATACCGATCCGGCTGCCGGGCAGGTAGCCGTGCTCGGCGATCAGGGCCGGCTCGACCTCGAACAGGTTGTGGCGGAGCTGCGAGCGGCGGGGCTCGTCCCACAGGGCCCAGTAGCCCGACTGGGCGGCGACCCCGACATAGGCGGCGTAGGCCCCGTTGTTGTCGCAGAGCCCGACCAGCTGGCCACCGATCGAGTGGCCGATGACGCTGAGCGCAGGGCCGGTCCAACGGCCGATGATCCAGTCCAGCACGCCGGCGGCGTCCTGCTCGCCCCAGTCGCGGACATGGCCGGGCGCCTGTTCGATCGGATGGCGCAGGGAGCCGCCGACGCCGCGATAGTCGTAGGTGACCACCGCATAGCCCTCGCCCGCCAGCCAGGCGGCGAAGCGGCGATAATACTGGCGCGGGGCGCCTGTGGCGGAGTTGAGCTGGACGACGCCGCGCGGCCGGCCCGCCGGCTCGAACAGGGTCGCGGCCAGCGGAAAGCCGTCGCGGGCGGGGATATCGAGGTCGATCATGCGCCGATGAGGGGCGCGTGGCGGCGCGCGCTCAAACGAATTGGGCCGTCCGTGGCTGAGCCGATCTCAACTGACCCGAGGGAAGTCGCTTGATCGTCACGGCCGCGCCCCATAGGTCTTGGCCATCATGACCGAGCCCGCGACCCCGAAGCCGCCCGCCTCGCCCACGCCCAAGCCCGCCGTCGAACTGGTGCTGGAAGCCTGGCTCTTCCGCTCGCGCTGGCTGATGGCGCCCTTCTATCTGGGACTGGTGATCGCCCTCGCAGGCCTGCTGGTGGTGTTCGCCAACGAGGCCTGGCACGAGCTCAGCCACGTCTTCACGATGAAGCCCGAGGAAGCGATCCTCATGGCCCTGTCGCTGATCGACCTGTCGCTGGCCGGCAACCTGCTGCTGATCGTGATCTTCTCGGGCTACGAGAACTTTGTCTCGAAGATGAATGTCAGCCACGAGGATCGGCCCGGCTGGATGGGCACGGTCGACTTCTCCGGCCTGAAGATGAAGCTGATCGCCTCCATCGTGGCGATCTCGGCCATCGCCCTGCTGAAGGCCTTCATGCGCGCCGCCGAGGGTGAGGCGATCGACGACCGTCACCTGGCCTGGCTGGTCGGCATCCACATCACCTTCGTGGTCTCGGGCGTGCTGCTGGCCCTGATGGACCTCTTGGCGTCGAAGGCCGACAAGCACTGAGCCCTATTTCGGGGACAGGTTGATCATCTCGGGTCGAGCTTGGCCGGATCGTTCGGGACGCCGCGCGAGATAATCAACCTGTCCCCGAAATAGCGCCCCCATTCGCGGAACGGGTAGAGGTACTGGCCGAGCGCGCCCTTGCCCATGTCCTCGCGCACGCCCAGCGGCCCGTCGCCGGGGCCGGGCTGGTAGTAGGTGCCGAAGGCGCGGTCGAAGATCGAGAACAGGGTGGCGAAATTGGCGCCCGAACCCTCGATGTCGCGGGCGTGGTGCCAGCGGTGCATGGCCGGCGAATTGAACACCAGTCCGAACTTGCCGAGCGTCCAGGGCAGGTCGGTGTGGATGAAGTAGCCGTAGTAGTGGCGCACGAAGCTGTTGGCGGCCACGGCCCAGACCGGCAGGCCGAGCGCGGTGAGGACCACGATGTCGAGCATGGTCCCCAGCCGGTCGATCGGATGCATGCGCTCCAGGCTGAACCAGGTGAGCTTGGTGTCGGAATGGTGGATCGCATGGGCCGGCCAGAGCCAGGGCGTGTGCTGCAGGCGATGGCGCCAATAGCCGGTGAAGTCGCCGAGGAAGACCGCGATGAACAGGGTCGGCCACTCGCCGAGCTTCGCCCAGAGCGACGCGGTCGGCAGGTGCAGGCCCCTGGACTGGATCGCGCCGGCTGCGGCGGCCAGCAGGAGGGCGACCAGCGGCGAGACCAGGAGCTGGTCGAAGGCCGACAGGATCATGTTGATGCGCGTCTCGCCGGCCGCCGCGCGAGCGTCGGCGAGCGCCTTGTCCGGGCCCTTCACCAGATAGGCCAGGGCGAAGAACACGAAGGCCAGGACCAGCAGCACGCCGACCGTATGGCCGATGGGCTCGAGGGCGGCTCGGACGGGTTCGATCCAGGGGGGCAAGGCGGGGCGGCTCCGAGACTTGGCCGCCATCATCGGGCGCCGTTGCAAATCCCGAATTAACGGGCGCGCGCGAGACTGGGTGAACCTTCCGGGAGCCAGGCTTGACCGCTCAGACCCTCGAGACCGAAGCGCCGACGCCGTCGCGGGCCTGGCTGCGCGCCGCCCTGATCGGCGGCTTGGCCCTTCTGGCCGGCTTCGTCGGCTGGGAGCGGATGCAGCTCGCGCGGCTGACGCCCTTGTGGTTCGACGAGGCCTGGACGCTCGCCGTGGCGACAACGCCCGACTGGAAGAGCTTTCTGCACGAGGCCTACAACGACACCAACGGTCCGCTCTATTACCTGATCGCCCGGCTGTGGCGGATGGTGTGGGGCTCGTCCGACCTCGCGCTCCGCCTGCCCGGCCTGGCGGCCGTGGCCCTGGCGGGCGCCGCGCCGCTGCTGCGGCGAACGCCCGGCCTGGGGTACGAGGCGCGGCTGACCTGGGGCGCCATGCTGTTCGGCTGGTGGGGCATGGGCGAGCTGCTGGCCGGCCGCTGCTACGGCCCCCTGCTGGCGGCGACGACGTTCCAGCTGATCGCCTTCGCGCGGCTGATCGAGAAGCCGAGCCTCGGCCGCGCCTTCGAATGGTGCGCGATCGGGGCGGCGGCGATCCTGCTGCAATACTACGCCGTCTTCCTGGTGGCGGTTCAGGGCCTGACCTATCTCGCCCTCAAGCGCGGACAGGCGGCGCGGACCTGGCCGGCGCTGATCGCCTTCGTCCCGACCGGGGCGTGGATGGTGTTCCACTTCCCGCGCTTGAAGGCGTTTTCCGACACGGCCGTCGCCTGGCATCCAAAGATCGGTCTGGACGGCGCGCAAGGCCTGGCGGCCTACACCCTCAACCCAGCGACGCCGCTGGCGACCATCGCGGTGGCGGTGATCCTGGCGGCGGCGTTGCTGCTCTCACGGGGCGCGAAGGCCGCCGAGAAGCCCGAGCCGGCCCGGGCGGCCTGGATCACGGCCCTGACCTCGCTGGCGGCCCTGGCCCTGATCCTGCTCTCCGGCGCCCTGAAGCCCAGCCTGACCAGCCGCTACATGGTGGGCATGGCGCCCGGCCTGCTGCTGGCCATCCTGCTGGTGGCGCGATCGACGGCGCGGGCGCGCCTGGCCTATGCGGCCCTGGCCCTGCTCTATCTCGGAATCGCGGCGCGGCCAGCGGCCTTCGCCGACACCCTGAAGACCGGCGCGCCCTATGGCTACGAGGTGGGCTCCGACGCCCTGATGGCCGAGCGGGTGACCGACCTGGTCTTCGTCTGGGACCACGAGATCGCCGGGGTCATGGACCCGGCCTCGCTGGCGCGGGTGGGCGGCGTCTTCTTCCAGCGGGCGGACGCGCCGGTGCATGTGACCGCCATCGCGCCCAAGCCCGGCGAGGACCCGAACCGCCTGGCGCTCGCCGCGGCCCGGGGCGACCATCCCGGGATCATCTGGCTCTACAACCGAGGCGGCCGCACGGCGGCGGCGACCCATCCGCCGGCCATCGCAAAGCTCGATCCGAACTGGACCTGCGAGCACACGGGCGACAACATGGCTGGGACCCTGACCTGTCACCGCTAGCTTGACCGCGCTGCGTCAGGCGGCGGCAGAATGGGAGATCGTCCGACAGGAGCTCCCATGGCCATCGAGATCAACGGCGTCGCCCACACCTTCATCACCGCGGGGAATTTCGAGGCCTCGGTCGCCTTCTATCGCCAGCTCCTGCCCTTCCTCGGCCTGAAGGAGGTCGCCGACAGCCCGGACACCTATTACTGCGTCGGCGGCCGCACGGGCGTGGGCATTCGCCGCCCGGCCCCGGAGCACGAGGGGGCGCGGTTCGAGCAGTTCCGGGTCGGCCTGCATCACCTCTGCTGGCGGGTGCGCGAGCGGGAGGATGTGGACCAGGTGCACGACTTCCTGGCGGGCATCGGAGCCCGGATCGTCCACGCCCCGCAACAGGACGCCTATGCGCCGGGCTACTATTCCGTGCTGTTCGAGGACCCCGACGGGGTGCGGCTGGAGGTCAACCACGTCCCCGGTCGCGGCGTATTCGACGCCGGGGGGCGGGTCTATGGAAGCCTGGACTAGCGAGCCGACAGACCGGGCCGACTACTCATCCAAGATATTCCATTGCTCCGGCGCCGGCCGGAAGGCGTCGACGCGCGCCTGAACCGCTTTGAGCTCGTCCGACGTCATGCTCGCGCGCAGGCTGCGAATGCGATCGACGGCTTTCTGATGGAGGGGAGACCCAGGCCGCAGGCGCGGCTCGGCCAGGGCCAACCATTTGAGGATTTCGGCGTGATCGGGCGGGTGGCTGTCCGTTCCGTCGAAGCAACGACTATAGAAATAGAGCCCTTCGGGGTCGCCATGGGCCGCCGCACGAGAAAGCCAGGCCTTCGCCACCTGCTCATCAGCCGGCAATCCCTGGCCCGCCATCGCCATCCAGCCCAGGTGAGCCTGGGCCAGCGCATGATCCTGATCGGCGGCCATGCGATACCAACGCGCAGCCTCTTCCAGGTCCCTGGGCACAAGCTCGCCTTGCTCATAGGTGAGACCGAGATTGGCTTGCGCGACAGGATCCCCCGCCATCGCGGCCTTGGTGTACCACTTGATCGCTTCGTCCGGATTGGCGGTCACGCCAATGCCGTAGGCGTAGTAGAAGCCCAACATGTCCTCGGCCTTGTAGTAGCCCTGGGCCG
This sequence comes from uncultured Phenylobacterium sp., assembly GCA_945952175.1. GTDB lineage: Bacteria > Pseudomonadota > Alphaproteobacteria > Caulobacterales > Caulobacteraceae > Phenylobacterium. The sequence continues at coordinate 7,419 of CAMFHW010000038.1, forward strand.
CCGACTTCTGGAATTGAACGAGAGCCTTGTCGTAGTCCCGGCGCACCGTGACGCCGTGGAAGTAGGCCAGCCCCAGCCTGAACTCCGCCTTCGCGTCGCCACGCGCCGCATCCGCCTCGACCTGCTGGATGTCGGCTTCGAGCGATCGCCGGACCTTGTCCGGCAAAGGTGTGCCGACGGCGGGCGGCGCACAACTGACGGCCATCAGGAGTATGGCCGCGCAGGCCGCCCGCGAGAGTCCACGACGCATGATAGACACGTTGAATTCTGAATTGTCCGCTGGCACTGTCACATCCGACGGTTGCTAAACCGTATCACGGCCGGGTCAGCCCGCCGCCTTCGCGGGCTCCGCCTCGCGGGACAGGATGGCGGCGATGTCCTCGATGGGGCCAGGGCGGCCGAACAGCCAGCCCTGCATGGCGTGGACGCCGGCGACCTTCAGGAAATTGCGCTGCTGCTCGGTCTCGACGCCTTCGGCCACCACCTTCATGCCGAGCGCGCGGCCGATGCTGACCACGGCGTGGACCAGGGTGGCCGAGGCCACGTCCTTGATACAGTCGGAGATGAAGGTCTGGTCGATCTTCAGCTTGTCGAAGGCGAACATGCGCAGGTGGCTGAGGCTGGAATAGCCGACGCCGAAGTCGTCGAGGGCGATCTTCACGCCGAGCTCGTGCAGGCGGGCGATGGCCGTGGTGACCTCGTCGCTGTCGTGGAGGATGGCGGTCTCGGTGATCTCCACCTCCAGGCGCGAGGGATCGTAACCGGTCTCGGCGACCAGGGCGGCGACCTCCTCGACGAAGGCCGGATCGCCGATCTCCACGGCCGAGGCGTTGACGCCGATGGTCACCGCCACCGGGCCCAGGGCCTTCGTCTCCGTCATGGCCTGGCGCATGACCCAGCGGGTGATCGGACGGATCAGGCCATGTTGCTCGGCCAGCGGGATGAAGACGGCGGGGCTGATCTCGCCGCGCTCGGGATGGCGCCAGCGGATCAGGCATTCGACCCCGGCGAGCGAGCCGCCGTCGCGGCTCATCTGCGGCTGGTAGACCAGGCGGAACTGGCCGCGCTCAGCGGCGAGCGCCAGGTCGGCCAGCAGCGCCTTGTTCGGGTCATCCTCGGCCACCGGCGCAACCTCGCCGCCCAGGCCGTCGAGGGTGCGCAGCAGCGTCTCGCACAGGCGCTCGGCGTCGGCAGGGTCGATGGTCTCGCCGGCCAGGGCGCGAGCCTCCAGGGCGGCGGCCTGCTCGGCCACGGCGCGCGCGCCGATGTTGAGGCTCATGGATTTCAGGGCGTGGGCGGCCTTGCCGGCGTCGGCCGGATCGCCGGCGGCGAGCGACCGGACCACCCGATCGGCGGCGCCCGGCGCATTGTCGCGATAGAGCTTGAAGACCCGGGCGACGAAGTCGGCCTTGCCGGCCTCAGCCATCGCGGCGAGGTCGCCCTGGACCTGCATGTCGAACAGCTCGGACGGCGCGGTCTTGGCGGCGTGGGTCGAGGCGGGGATCACGGCCTGGACCGGAGCCTCCGCCAACGGCGCCTCGCCCTCGGCCGGCGCCAGGTGCTCGCCCAGGACCTTGGCCAGCGAGGCCAGGGTGAAGGGCTTGTGCAGCACCCCGTCCATGCCGGCCTCGCGCCAGGCCTCGGCGGCGGCGCCGACGACGTGGGCGGTCAGGGCGATGACGGGCAGGCGGGCGCGGCCGCCCGCCGCCTCGAGTCGGCGGATTTCACGGGTGGCCTCGTAGCCGTCCATCTCCGGCATGGAGCCGTCCATCAGGATCAGGTCAAAGGCCTCGGCGCCGACCGCCTCGATCGCTTGCCGGCCGTCGCCGGCGACGGCGGCGGTGACGCCCAGGCGCGACAGGGCCTCCAGCGCGACCTCGCGGTTGACCGCGCTGTCGTCGACCACCAGCAGCCGGGCGCCGGCGAAACTGGGCAGGGCGGAGCGTTCCTCCTCGGCGCGCTGATGCGCGGCCTCGCCGAGCGGGCGGCCCTCGGCCCAGGCGCTCAGCATGTCCTGGAGATCGCAGCGGCGGAACGGCTGGACCAGGGCGGCGTCGGCGCGCCCCGCGCGCTGCAGGGCGGCCGGCGCGGCGTCGCCATACTCCCCGACCAGGATGACCGGGCCGGATTTCTCGCTCAGCAGCGGGGCGGCGGGCGGGACGCAGATGGCGAGGTCCGCGGCTTGGCCGGGCTCGGCGATCGCCAGGCCGCAGCGGGCCAGGTAGCGTCGCATGGCGGTGCGGGTCGGGGCCTCGAACACGGACAGGGCCACGACGCCCGAGAGCGCAGGCCAGGGTGCGGCGGGCGCGAGGACGGCGACCGGAATCTCGAAGCCGAAAACCGAGCCCTTGCCCTCGGTCGAGCGGACCATGACCTTGCCGCCCATCGCCTCGACCAGGCGCTTGCAGATGGCGAGGCCCAGGCCCGTGCCCCCGAACCGGCGCGTGGTCGACTGGTCGGCCTGGGTGAAGGCGGAGAACAGGCTGGGCAGCTTGTCGGCGGCGATGCCGATGCCGGTGTCGTGGACGGCGACGCGCAGCCGGTCCGGCGCGGGCGCCATGACCTCGACGAAGACGCCGCCGGTCTCGGTGAACTTGATGGCGTTGTTGATCAGATTGCCGACCACCTGGCGCAGCCGCACGGCGTCGGCCTCGATCATGGCCGGCACGGACGGGTCGACATAGGCGGCGAGGTCCAGGCCCTTGGAGCGGGCGCGCTCCCAGAACAAGGAGCAGGCGTCGTCGGCGATCTCGGACGGGTCGACCGGCGCACCCTCCAGGTCGAGCTTGCCCGCCTCGATCTTCGAGAAGTCCAGGATGTCGTTGATGATGGCCAGCAGGCTGGAGCCAGACTTGGCGATCACCTCGGCGAAGCGGCGCTGGCGGGGCGGCACCTCGCCGGCGGCCAGCATCTCGGCCATCACCATGATGCCGTTCATCGGCGTGCGGATCTCGTGGCTCATGGTGGCCAGGAAGTCCGACTTGGCGCTGTTGGCGGCCTGGGCGGCGTCGCGGGCGGTGACGAGGTCGGACGTGCGCTCGGCGACGGTCTGTTCGAGGCCGGCCATGTGGCGGGCGATGGCGTCGTCGCGGTCGCGGATCTCGCCCAGCATGGCGTTGAAGCCATCGACCAGGTCGCCCACCTCGTCGTCGGCCTGGACGTCGGCCGAGCGGCGATAGTCGTGGTCGGCGCGGACCTTCGCCATCGCGTCGGTCAGGGCCAGGATCGGGCCGGAGATGCCACGTTGCAGCCGCCAGGCCACGACGAGGGCGAGCCCGGCCGCGGTGACGGCGGCGAGCAGCCCGATCAGCAGGCTGCCCAGCAGGCGCGCGCTGGCGCCCTCAAGCCGGCCCAGCAGCACCACCTTGCCGACGTCGCGGCGGGCATAGGTGATCGGCGCGCTGACCATCACGGTGCGCGAGCTGAGCGCATCCAGCAGCGGCAAGGCGCGGCCGGCGGAGACCTCCGCGTCACGCGTGAGCCGGACCCCTTGGCCGGTCTCGGCCAGCAGCCGGCCATCGGCGGCCTCGATGCGGGCATAGGCGACGTCGGGCATGGCGCCGATGGCGCGCACGGCGGCGAAGGCGCGGGCGGCGTCGCCCTGGGCCGCCGCCTCACCACCCAAGGATGCAATCACCTTTGCTGTAGCTTCAAGATGTTCCGTCTGGAGCGCCGCCTCTCGACGACTATCCCGCATCGTGGAGATCAGCGTAACGGTAGACACAGCCAAGATGACCGATGTCATGACAAGCAGAGTAAGCTTGTATCGGAGGGACTTCCGCCCGTTCTTCCGGGATTCAGCCGCCGTCATCCGTGCGCGTACCGATTCGTGATTACGTAGATTACGTATCGGGGTTACCCCCGATTAATGACTGGCCGCTTAATTTGCCGCTCCAGCGAGCAGGGAGAGGCCGCGTGGACCAGGCTTCGGCGGCCGGCGAGTTCTTCTACGTCCTGAAGGACGAACTGCGCCTGCTCTATGTGGACGACGATCCGATCCTGCGGGAATTCGCCCAGGTCCACCTGACCACCGAGACCGCGCATGTCGAGACCGCCGAGGATGGCCTCGCGGGCCTTGCCGCGATCGCCGAGTCTCCGCCCGACGTGCTGCTGCTCGACCTCGAAATGCCGCGCATGGATGGCTTCGAGGTGCTGTCGCGCCTGCGCGCCGACCCGGCCACCGCCCGGATGCCGGTGATCGTCGCCACCGGCCGCGAGGATGTCGGCGCCATCGACCGGGCGTTCCAGCTCGGGGCGACCTCCTTCGTGGTCAAGCCGTTGAACTGGCGGCTGCTCAGCTACCAGATCCTCTACGTCCACCGTACGCACCAGGACGAACTCGCCCTGCTGGCGGCCCGCGACCAGGCGCTGCGAGCGCTGGACGGTCTCACCGCCGCCGGATCCCGTTTCCTCGCCCAGGCCCTGACCCTCGCCCCCACGCTGAAGTCGGACGCCGGCGCCTATCTGGGCGCCCTCGAAGACAGTACGCAGACGGCGCGAACGGTGGCCGGCGCGGGCGGCTAGCGCCATGCCAAGGCTCCTGACGCGCCTGTTCCGCGATCGGCGCGGCGGAACCCTGACCACCTTCGCCATCGCCCTTCCGGCCCTGGCGACGCTGGCCTTCGGCGTCATCGACCTCGCATCGGTCCATACCGACAAGAGCCGCCTGCAGGACCTCGCCGACGCCACGGCGCTCGCCGCCGCCAAGCAGCTGTCCATCGTCGACGACACCGGCATCGCCGAACGCGCCAAGTCCGCGATCACCCAGCAGCTGGCGCCGATCGCCTCGCGCCTGAACTACGGCGTCACCACCACCATCGCGGCCGACAAGTCCAACGTCACGGTGGCGATCGACGGGACGCGCACCTCGTTCTTCGGCAACATGCTGCCGCCCGGCGGATGGCCCGTGCACGTCAAAGCCACGGCGGCGACCATGGCGAAGCTGCCGCTGTGCGTGCTGTCGACCGGCCAGACCAAGGCCGACGAGCTCGGCATGAAGGACAGCGCCAAGCTGACCGCACCGGACTGCCTGGTGCATTCGAACGGCGACGTCTCCGTCGACGGCGTGTCCTGGCTCCAGGCGGCCGCCACCCAGGCCTCCGGCGTCGCCACCGGCCGGATCTCGCCTGCGCCCTATTCCAGCGCGCCGGAGATCAGCGACCCGTTCGACGGTATCAACCTCAAGATCCCGCTGGCGCTCTGCACGCCGCTCGACCTGCTGTTCGTGGCCGGGGTGCAGGTTCTGAGCCCCGGCGTCCACTGCGGCAACCTCAAGGCCATGAAGAGCTCGACGGTCCAGCTCCTGCCCGGCGAGCACTACTTCATGCGCGGCACGCTCGCCCTGCAGGACAACTCGGTGCTGACCGGCGACAACGTCGTGATGATCTTCGACAAGGACTCGACCTTCGCCTTCACGGGCAGCTCGCAGATCCGGCTGAGAGGGCGGCGGTCGGGGGACTTCAGCGGCTTCGTGATCGCCACGACGCGGGCCAACACCAACACCTTCTCGATCTCCAGCACCGCGGCGCGCGAGATCCTGGGGACGATCTACATCCCCGCCGCGACCCTTCAGGTCGACGGCTCAGGCAATACGGTGGCGGACCAGTCGGCCTGGACCGTGGTCGTGGCCAAGTCGCTGAAGATGACCGGTAGCGCCAACCTGGTGGTCAACGCCAACTACAACCAGTCGAGCGTGCCCGTGCCGCACGGCGTCGGCCCGTCGGCCGGCGTGGTGCTGGCGCACTAGGCCGGGTTCCTTCTCCGCTCGTCCCGGCGAACGCCTAGACCGGGATCCACTCGCGTTTGCGGCTGTAGGCCAGGTAGCCGACATTGGCGCCCAGGCGCAGGCCGACGCCGGCGCGGATCGGGGCCAGCGTGATGTCGTCCGCGCGCTGGTAGTTCACGCCGACTCCGCCCACGAGATAGGCTGAGCCCTCGACGCCCGGGAAGCGCTGGAACAGCCGCTCGGGGTACCAGAGGTTATAGCAGAGCGTGAACACGCGGCTCGCATTGCCGCCCAGGTCCCAGCCGATGGTCGGGCCGCGCCAGAAGGCCTCGAGGGGCTGCTTCTCCTTCATGTAGAGCAGGCCTCGGCCATAGCGGGCGCCGATGGTGATGGCGCCGGAGGCTTCCTCGCCGGCGATATAGGCGCTGGGCCGGCCGTTCTCCTTGAAGATGCGCTCGATGGCGCCGCCGGCGGCCTCGGCGGTCACACCCAGGAAGTCGGAGACGTTGTTGACGATCTCGTCGCGGCTATAGGTGCGCTTCTCGTCGACGGCCGGATAGTCGGGGCGAGCGCCGGGCGGCGGCGGGCCGCCCGCAGGCGGCGGCGGAGCCGCAGGCGGCAACGGCTGCTGGGCGCGCGCGACGCTCGTGGCCCCGAGCGTGACGAGGCCGGAAACGATCAGGGTGCGACGGTCCATGTGTCCTCCAGAGGGATCAGCCTCCCATCCCTTGGAGTCCTCAATGCGGCGGGCCGGATTAATGCGCGATTAACCATCCGGCCCGGCCTGCGCATTGCGCCACGCTCGCGAAATCGCGCGAATGTGCTAAAGGCGCGCGCAGCATGACGACGCCGCTTTCCAACATCCGCAACTTCTCGATCGTGGCCCACATCGACCACGGCAAGTCGACCCTGTCCGATCGCCTGATCCAGGAGACGGGCGCGCTGACCAAGCGCGAGATGACCGAGCAGGTTCTCGACAACATGGAGATCGAGCGCGAGCGCGGGATCACCATCAAGGCCCAGACCGTGCGCCTCGACTACAAGGCGCGCGACGGCCAGACCTATGTCCTGAACCTGATGGACACCCCCGGGCACGTGGACTTCGCCTACGAGGTCAGCCGCAGCCTGGCCGCCTGCGAGGGCTCGATCCTGGTGGTCGACAGCTCGCAGGGCGTCGAGGCCCAGACCCTGGCCAACGTCTACCAGGCGATCGACAACGACCACGAGATCGTGCCGGTGCTGAACAAGATCGACCTGCCGGCCGCCGAACCCGACCGGGTGCGCGCCCAGATCGAGGAAGTGATCGGCATCGACGCCTCGGACGCGGTGCTGTGCTCGGCCAAGACCGGCGAGGGCATCGCCGACGTGCTGGAGGCGGTGGTCACCCGCCTGCCGCCGCCGAAGGGCGATGCCGAGGCGCCGCTGAAGGCGCTGCTGGTCGACGCCTGGTACGACCCCTATCTCGGCGTGGTCGTGCTGGTGCGGGTGATCGACGGCAAGCTGCGCGCGGGCATGAAGGTGCGGATGATCAATGCCGGCGCCACCCACCAGGTGGACCGCATCGGCGTGTTCAGGCCCAAGCAGACCGAGGTGGCCGAGTTGGGCCCCGGCGAGATCGGCTTCATCACCGCCCAGATCAAGCAGGTGGCCGACGCCGCCGTGGGCGACACCATCACCGAGGAGCGTCGCCCCACCGAGACGCCCCTGCCCGGCTTCCGCGCGGCCGACTCGGGGGGGGCCTGCGGCGAGTTCCCGATGCATCCGGCCGCGTTGGCCGCCCGGCGC
>CAMFHW010000039.1 GCA_945952175.1 uncultured Phenylobacterium sp.
AACCGGCCACCTGGGCGCTGATGATCGGCGGCTTCGGCATGGCCGGGATGGCCCTGCGTCGCCGCCAAGGCGCCCTCGCGGCCTAGGCGCGGATTTGAACGGGCGGGCTTCCGGTCGGCGGCCCGCCGACCCCCGCGGCGCGGCCGTCGCGGGGGCGCTTCCCTCCAGGCCCGTCCCTCCGCGACGCCGCCTGGGGTGGCCGTCATTTCGCCGGGATCGGTTCGGCGCTTCGATCGTTAAGCTTCGCGATGGGAAGGCGTGACGTCGGGTTGGGCCCCGGCCGCGTCGTCATTGTTCGCGTCCCGCGCGGCCTTCCGGCGTCCGCGCCAGGGTCGGCTATGGGGGGTTGGCTTGGCTCTTCAGAACGGAGATGGCCGGTCCAACGACCAGCACCGCTACCGCGCGCTGTTCGACGGACTGGATGAGGGCTTCTGCATCATCGAGTTCCTCGACGGGCCGGACGGGCCGTTGAGCGACTACATCCCTGTCGAGGCCAACGCCGCCTACGAGCGGCATGCGGGCATTCCCGATGTCGTCGGCCAGAAGGTCCGCGAGATGGTCCCGGCCGAGGCGGCGGGCTGGGTCGAACTCTATGGCGGGGTCCTCGAGACCGGCCGGCCGATCCGTTTCGAGCGCGAGCTGGTGGCGACCGGTCGCCATCTTGAACTGGCTGCCTTCCGCCTGGAGCCTGCGGAGTTGCGGCAGGTCGCGGTCATCTTCCAGGACATCACGGCGCGCAAGGCCGCCGAGCGCGCGCTGCGCGAGCTCAACGAGGGCCTCGAAGCCCGTGTCACCGCCGCCCTGGCCGAGAAAAGGCTGCTCGCCGATATCGTCGAGGGCACCGACGCCTTCGTCCAGGTGGCCGATCTCGACTTCAACTGGCTGGCTATCAACGAGGCCTCGGCCCTCGAGTTCGAGCGCATCTACGGCGTCCGTCCGCGGGTCGGCGACAACATGCTGGCCCTGCTCGAGGACCAGCCGAAGGAGCGGGCCTCGGTCGCGGCCGTCTGGGGCCGGGCCCTGGCCGGGGAGGATTTCGTCGAGATCGGCGCCTTCGGCGACACCGAGCGCGATCGCCGCGCCTACGAGATGCGGTTCCGCGTCCTGCGCGACGAGGCGGGCCGCCAGATCGGCGCCTACCAGTTCGTCTATGACGTGACCGAACGCCTGCGCGAGCAGGAACGCCTGCACGAGGCCGAGGAGGCCCTGCGCCAGGCCCAGAAGATGGAGGCGGTCGGCCAGCTCACCGGCGGCATCGCCCACGACTTCAACAATCTGCTGGCGGGCATTTCCGGCGCGTTCGAGATGATCGAGACGCGCCTAGCCCAGGGGCGCACGGCCGATGTGGAGCGCTACCTCGCCGCCGGCCAGGGCGCCGCGCGGCGGGCGGCCGCGCTCACCCACCGCCTGCTGGCGTTCTCGCGGCGACAGACCCTGTCCCCGACCTCCGTCGTGATCAACCGGCTGCTGGCCGACTTCACCGAGCTGGTCCGGCGCACGGTCGGCCCGGCCATAGAGGTGGAGACCGTCGCCGCGGGCGGCCTGTGGCGCACCCTGGTGGACGCCAACCAGCTCGAAAACGCCCTGCTCAACCTGTGCATCAACGCCCGCGACGCCATGCCGGACGGCGGACGGATCACCATCGAGACCGGGAACAAGTGGCTCGACGAGACCGCGGCCCGCGAGCGGACCCTGGCGCCCGGCCAATACGTCACCGTCTGCGTCAGCGACACCGGCGCCGGCATCGACAAGGCGATCCTCGACCGGGTGTTCGACCCCTTCTTCACCACCAAACCCCTGGGCCAGGGCACCGGTCTCGGCCTCTCGATGGTCTACGGCTTCGCCCGTCAGTCCAACGGCCACGTGCGGATCTATTCCGAGGTCGGCCATGGGACCATGGTCTGCATCTACCTGCCGCGCCATCTGGGCGAGGAGGATGCGGCCGCCCCCGCCGCCAGCGCCCCCGCGAGCCGGTCGGACGATCAGCGCACCGTGCTGGTGATCGACGACGAGCCGACCGTGCGGATGCTGGTGGCCGACGCCATGGGCGAGCTCGGCCACGCCTGCCTGGAGGCCCCGGACGGCGCGACCGGCCTGCGGATCCTGCAGTCCGACAACAATGTCGACCTATTGATCACCGATGTCGGCCTGCCCGGCGGCCTGAACGGACGCCAGGTCGCCGACGCCGCCCGCGCCCTGCGCCCCGAGCTCAAGGTCCTGTTCATCACCGGCTATGCCGAGAACGCGGTGATGAACCACGGCCACGTGGAGCATGGGATGGAGGTGCTGACCAAGCCCTTCGCCGTCGGCGGCCTGAGCGCGCGAGTCGCCCGGATGCTGGCGGACGAGCCGGGCAGATAGGCCTGGCGGGCCCTAGCGCGACATCCAGGGCTTCGACTTCGACGACGAATGGGCCGCGGCCGCCTGCTCGCGTTGGAACCGGCCACCGCGTGGCGGTTTCGGCTTGGCCGCGATCGCGGCCTTCTTCAGGCGCAGGGCCCGCTGGATCGGGGTCTCGTCGGCGGGATCGTCGGCCATGGTCTGCGTCCTTGGAGCTCGCCCGATCCTATCGGGCAGACCGCCGCTCCGCCATGTGGCGCGATACCCGGGTCGTCGATCTGAATACTTATAGTTGTGGGTCGAATATAATTCGATCTCGGCTCGTATTTGCCGCGCCGTAATGGCTCCGCTTGTTCACTTGTTGCTTTAACGGAACAGTATCCTCGCGCGAGATACCATCGGTACTATGACGCGTTTCTCGTTGCCATATGCAGAGCGGGTGGCCCCGCCCCGGCGGCGCTGGACGGCCTGGCGGGTGTTCGTCTGGACACTGCTGGGCTCCAGCGTGGTGTTCTGGGCCAGCGCCCTGATGGGCCGCTGATCAGGCGTTCGCGGTCCTTCGCCCCGCCACGCGGCTGAGCGCCCAGAGGACCAGGCTCGCCGCCACCGCCGCCAGGGTCGGCAGGCGCAGGCCGGCGTCCGCCGTCGCCATCACCCAGACGCAGAAGGCGCCGCCGCCCAGAGCCGCGATCCGAGCGCCCCAGCGGCTGGCGGGCCGCTCGAAGCCGGTCGCCAGGCGCAGCAGGCTGGCCGCGCAGAGCAGGTAGAGGATCATCGACAGCATCACCGACACGTTGATCAGGATGGCGAACTGCGCGCCCAGGGTCGGCGAGGCGCTGGCCAGGGTGGCCAGGGTCATCAGGATCGCGGCGACGATCACGTCGCGCGTCGGTCGCGGGGTCTCGTGCGTGCCCGAGGCGAACCTCGGCAGGTAGCCCGCCGCGGCGCCGCAGCGCCCGGTCTCGGCGGTCAGCAGGATCCAGCCGCCCAGGGTGCCCGTCGCCTTGGAGAAGGCGCAGAAAGCGACGATCGCCGCGGCCAGCGGTCCGGCCACCTGGCGGATCGCGTCGGCGAAGGGCGCGGTGGAGGCCGCCAGCGCCTTGGCTGGCAGCAAGCCCATGACCGCGGTCGAGGCGGCCATGTAGATCACGGCCGACAGCAGCACCCCACCCACCGCCGCGATCGGCAGGTTGCGCCGAGGATTGTCGATCACGCGGGCGGCCACATTGGCGCTCTCGAGGCCCAGATAAGCCCAGAAGACCGGCGTCACCGCCGTACTCCACGCCACGCCGTCAGGCTTGCCGCTCACGTTCCACGAGGCCTGGAAGACTTGCGTGTCGAAGGCGTAGAGCCCCACCCCGGTGGCCAGCAGGATGGGGGCGAGACCCAGGATCAGGGTCGCCCCGCCGATCCGCGCCACCAGCCTCGGTCCCACCATGTTGGCGAGCGACAGCAGCCATACGGCCGCGATGGTGGCGATCAGGGACGGGGTCGGCCCGTGCAGGGCGGGAAAGAAGAAACCCAGATAGCCCACCGCCGCCACCGCGATGGCGCTGGTCCCGATCCAGAGGTTCAGCCAGTAGGCGAACCAGCTCAGGTGCCCCAAGGCGGGATGCAGGGCTTCCGACGCATAGTCGACCACGCCGTCGGCCTGCGGGCGCAGGGCGCCCAGGAGCCCGAACACCACGGCCAGCAGCACCGCCCCGGCCGTGGCCACGATCCAGGAGATGATGGTGATCGAGCCTACCGCGCCCAGGGTCGCGGGCAGCAGGTAGACGCCCGAGCCGATCATGTTGCCGGCGCAGAGCCCCATCGCCGCGACCAGGCCCAGGCGCTGGGCCGGCGGCGGGGCGGCGGCCTCGCTCAAGCGGCCTCGGCCCGGGCGTGGACCTCGGCGATCCGGCCCTGGAACCAGGCGACCCCGTCCTCATGGCGTGGCGACAGCACGCCGGCCTCGTAGATCCCGGCGTCGAGGTTCCGCTGGACGGCCTCGCAGATGAACTTGTCCTCGGCGGTCAGCTGGTCGGAGGCGGCGAGCACCGCGTCCATGTCGGCCGTCGCCGGGTCGTAGAAGTAGAGATAATCCAGCCGGGTGCGGTCATGGCCGATCGGGCGCATGTGCTCGACCATCAGGCCGTAGCGATAGACGTTGAAGGCGAGGTTGGGCCACAGCCAGGCCCACAGCCCGTCATTGACGCCGCTCAGCGTCGGCACCTCGTGCACGGCCACCGCACCGTCCATCTTCACCCGGTAGTTGGTGGCGTCGACCTCGCTGGCGAGCTGCGGATGGACCACCGGGATGTGGTAGCCCTCCAGATAGTTCTCGACATAGGTCTTCCAGTTGCAGGCCAGGTCGTGGCTGCGCCGCAACGTCCCCGGCGCCACGCCGACGCCGCGGGCGTCGAACAGCGGATCGAGCGGCGCGACCAGCTCGGCGAGCGCGCCGGCCTTGCGACCCAGGTTCACGAAGATGAAGCCGCGCCAGGTCTCGATGCGCACCGGGAACAGGCCGAACTCACGCGGGTCGAACCCCTCGGCCGCGCCGAAATCGACGGCGCTGCGCAGGCGTCCGTCCAGGGCGTAGCGCCAGCCGTGATACTTGCAGGTCAGCTCCTTGCCGCAGTTGCCGCGGCCGTCCTCGGCCAGCGGTCCCGCCCTGTGGCGGCAGACATTGTGGAAGCCTCGCAGGACCCCGTCGGCCCCGCGCACCGCCAGCACCGGCCAGCCGCCCGCCTCGCCGGCGATGTAGTCGCCTGCGTTCGGGGCTTCGTTCTCGTGGCCCAGGAACTGCCAGCCGGCGGCGAACACGCCCTGCCGCTCGCGGGCCCAGGCCTGCGGATCGCGGTAGAGCTTGGCGGGGAGCGTCATCTGCATGGCGGAGGTTCGTCACGCCGGCGCTGGCGCGTCAACCGTCATAGAGGCGCTCGATGCATGGGATAGAGCGATTTTATTGGGTCTATCCCCGGGGGCAATGCTAGGTGGCAGCTTCACCATATCCTGAAGCGGCTGAACCTGGAGACCCCATGAGCCTCGCCACCAGCAAGACCCTGCAGAACCTGAAGGACGCCTTTGCGGGCGAGAGCCAGGCGAACCGCCGCTACCTGTACTTCGCGCAGAAGGCCGACATCGAAGGCTATAACGACGTCGCCGCCGTGTTCCGCTCGACCGCCGAAGGCGAGACCGGCCACGCCCACGGCCACCTGGAGTTCATGGAAGCCGTCGGCGATCCCGCCACCGGCCTGCCGATCGGCGGCACCGAGAACAACCTGAAGGCCTCGATCGCCGGCGAAACCCACGAGTACACCGACATGTACCCGGGCATGGCGCGCACCGCCCGCGAGGAAGGCTTCGACGAGATCGCCGATTGGTTCGAGACCCTCGCCAAGGCCGAGAAGTCCCACGCCGGCCGCTTCCAGCGCGCCCTGGAAACCCTCGCCTAGGTCAGCCAACCAGGCTGCGTTCGGTCTCCTTCTCCCCTTGCGGGAGAAGGTGGCCCCGCAGCGCGGGGTCGGATGAGGGGTCTCGCCGACCTCTCCGAACCGTCTGGCCAGAAGCGGGCCAGCGCCCGTGCGACCCCTCATCCGTCGGGCTTCCGCCCGACACCTTCTCCCGCAAGGGGAGAAGGGAACCGGATCGGAGCTATTCGTGGCCGACAGTCCCAAGACCACCCCGCGCGAGGGCAGCCTCGACGCGCCCTTCCGCCATCCGATCGCCTGGCGGGACGAGGCCTATTACGACATGGACGCCGTCCTGAAGGAGATGGAGCGTCAGTTCGACGTCTGTCACACCTGCCGGCGCTGCTTCAATCTGTGCGACAGTTTCCCGCGGCTCTTCGACATGATCGACGAGTCGAAGACCGGCGAGCTCGATAGCGTCCCGAAGAGCGAATACGCCAAGGTCGACGAGGCCTGCACGCTCTGCGACATGTGCTTCCTGACCAAGTGTCCCTACGTGCCGCCGCACGAGTTCGACATCGACATCCCGCACCTGATCCTGCGCTACCGCGCCGCGCGCCGCCGCGAGGGCCAGAAGGACGCGATCCGCGACGAGCTCGGCAAGACCGACCGCAACGGCAAGCTCGCCAAGCCCCTGGCCGGCCTGGCCAACTGGGCCACCGCCCGCAAGAACACCCCTCTGCGCAAGCTCCTGGAGGCCGTCGCCGAGATCGACGCCGAGGCCGAGCTGCCCAAATACCATTCGAAGACCGCGACCGACCTCCTGAAGGCCCCCGTCGCGCCGGACCCCGCGGGTCCCGCCTTCGGCCAGCGCAAGGTCGCGCTCTATGCGACCTGCTTCGTCGATTACAACGCCCCGGACACCGCCATGGCCGCCGCCAAGGTGCTGGCCAAGCAGGGCGTCGAGGCGGTGCTGGTCTATCCCGAATGCTGCGGCATGCCCCAGCTCGAGGCGGGCGATCTGAAGGACGTCGCCGGCCGCGCCGAGCGCGTGGCCCGGGCCTTCGCCCCCTATGTCGAGCAGGGCTACGACATCGTCGCCCTGACCGCGTCCTGCGGCCTGATGATGAAGTTCGAGTGGCCGCTCATCGTGCCGGAGAACCACGAGGTCGGCCGGCTCGCCGCCGCCACCCGCGACATCACCGAGTATGTGGTGAACCTCTCCAAGGACTTTGGCCTCGCGCCCGGCCTCAGCGCCGTCGAGGGCGGGGTCACGGTGCACCACGCCTGCCACGCGCGCGCCCAGAACATGGGCCAGAAGTCGGCCGAGATGCTGCGTCTGATCCCGGACACCAAGGTCGACGTGGTCGAGCGCTGCTCGGGCCATGGCGGCACCTTCGGCGTCATGAAGGACACCCGGCCTCTGGCCAACAAGGTCGGCAAGCCGGCCGCCCGGCAGGTGGCGCAGAAGGAGAACGCCGAGCTCTGCTCGGACTGTCCGCTCGCCTGCAAGCACCTGGGCCAGCTGCTGGAGGTCGAGACCGGCGGGGCCGCCGCGCCGCGCCAGTCGCACCCGATCGAGATCTTCGCCCGCGCCTACGGAGCGCTCTGACCATGACCGCCGCCGCCCGCAAGATCACCCGCGACGACCTGATGCCGGACGCCGAGTTCGCCAAGGTTCGCAGGGAGCGCCGCGCTGGCCTCCTGCCGATGAAGCGCCTGCGCCGCATCGATCTCGGGCCGTTCTGCTCGTTCTATTTCGAGTGCTACGAGACCATGCTCTTCCAGATCCAGGAGATGCTCCTGATCGAGAAGGGCGGCGAAGCCCAGATCGCCGACGAGCTGGCCGCCTACAATCCGATGATCCCCCAGGGCTCGGAGCTGGTGGCGACCATCATGTTCGAGATCGAGGACGAGGTGCGCCGCGCCGCCGTCCTGGCCCGCCTCGGCGGGGTCGAGGATCGCCTCTTCGTCCAGGTCGGCGCCGACAAGGTCTATGGCGTACCGGAGGGCGACATCGAGCGCACCCGCGACGACGGCAAGACCTCGTCCGTCCACTTCCTGCATTTCCCGCTGACTTCGGCCCAGATCGCCGTGTTCCGCGACCCGGCCACCCAGGTCATGGTCGGCTGCGACCACGAGCACTACGGCCACCTCGCAGCGCTCAGCCCGGCCAACCGCGCCGAACTCGCCCGCGACTTCGCCTGACCCTGGATGCGAAGCGGCCCCGGCGGGATTTTCCCGGCCGGGGCCGTGCCGTTCGGCGACAGCCTCGGCCGCCGGCAGGAGACCCGGTCACCTCCGACAGGACCGCGTCGGGATCAGGAGGCGCTGTGGCGGGCCCGCCGTCACGCCCCGCCGCGCCGGCCGCGCGAGACTTGTCATCGATGCTCGCGCCTTGGGCGCCCCGGGGCTGGATCGACCGGAGGCGGCGCCGCATTTTTCGGCGCCCGGCGGGCAGGGTGGACCGTGCTGTGGCCTTGGCGCCGCTGTCACGTTTCGTGACTGGCAGGGCGTGGACAAGCGGCGTCTCGCGACGCATAGGGGGGCTCGTGCCCCAGACCTCCGCCCCTCGCAGAGCCGACATAGACTGGATTCGCGTGGCCGCCTTCGGCCTGCTGATCGTCTATCACGTGGGCCTGGTGTATGCGCCGTGGGACTGGCACGTGCACAGCCCCCACACGATCGAGCCGCTGCGCTACGCCGCGCTCGTCACCAATCCCTGGCGCCTGACCCTGTTGTTCCTGGTCTCCGGAGTCGCCCTGCGGTTCATGAGCCGCCGTCTCACCGCCGGCGCGGTGCTGAAGGCCCGCTTCGCCCGCCTGGCCCCGCCCTTCCTGTTCGGGGTCCTGGTCCTCGTGCCGCCCCAGGCCTGGATCGAGGCGATGGACAAGGGCAGCTTCAACCAGGGCCTGCTCGCCTGGTGGCTGGGCGAGTTCAGCCCGCAGGGCTTCGCGGTCGGCGTCCCGCTGAACCACCTGTGGTTCGTGCTCTATATCGCGGTCTACAGCCTGATCGCCGCGGCCCTGCTGGCCGCGCCCCCGATCCTCGCCGCCCTCGAGAAAGGTCTGGCCTGGCTGCTGCGCGGCTGGGGCCTGTTCCTGCTGCCGATGGTCTATCTGGCTTTCGCCCGCGAGCGGCTGTTCCTGACCTACGGGCTCTCCAACCACCTGACGACCGACTGGTACAATCACGCCATGTCGTTCGGGGTCTTCGGTCTGGGGTTCCTGCTGGCCCTGAACGAGGGCGTCTGGAAGACCTTCGAGCGCCTGCGCTGGCCGTTCCTCGCCACCGCCGCCCTGGCCCTGCCGTACATGCTCTGGCTCGAGGGCCAGTCGGGCGGCCTCGGCGCCGGCGGCCTCCTGAAGGACAGCGTCTACGCCATCGACCAGTGGGCGACGATCGGCGCGGTGCTCGGCTTCGCCAGCAAGCACATCCGCCATGCCGACGGCCCCCTGCTGCGCTACCTCACCGACGCGGTCTTCCCCTGCTACCTGGCCCACCAGACCCTGCTGGTGATCTTCGCCTATGCGCTGGAGCCCTACGCCATGCCGGCCGAGGTCGAGGCGCCGCTGCTGGTCATGCTCACCCTGGGCGGCAGCCTGGCGGTCTACGAGGTCGTCCGCCGGATCGAGTGGATGCGCCCGCTCTGGGGGCTGAAGCCGCGCGCGCGCAAGGCCGCCGCCGTGGCGGCCGAGCCCGCCCGGGCCGAGGCCGCCTGATCCCATGTTCCGCCGTCGTCGCGCCCTGCTGGTGGTCGGCATGGCCGCGCCGGTCCTGGCCTTCTTGGCCGTGGGGATCTGCGCGCTGACCTATCCCGGCTTCGACAACGCCACCCAGTACATCAGCGACCTCGGCGGCCCGAAGGCGCGCTACCCGGAGATCTACAACATCGCCGTCTTCGCCGCCGGCGGCGGGGCCATCGCCGCGGGGTTCGGCTTCGCCCTGGCCATGGTCGCGCTCGGCGGCTCGCGGCTCGCCGCGGCCCTGGTCAGCCTGTCCTTCGCCCTGGCCGGCGTCGGCATGATCATCTCGACCATCTATCCCTGGCCGGACCGGCGGCACCTGGCGATCAACCTGGCGCTCGGCATCCAGCTCGCGCCCGTGCTGCTGATCTGGGGGCTCGCCCGGGTCGACGGCCTTCCGGGGCTGCGGCGCTTCCTGATCCTGGTCTTCGTCGCCATGGCCGTACTCACCGTGCTCACCAAGCACCTGGTCTTTCCGGGCCTGGTCAACGACGCCAATGTGGGCTGGTGGGAGCGCGCCTTCGCCATCGTCCTGGTCGGCTGGACGGGCGTCGCGGCCTACGTCCTGGAGCGCCGGCTGGTCCGATTGGTGCGCGCCGAGGCCGCCATCGCCGGTTGAGGCTCGCGACGAATCGTCCGCGCGCGGCGGGCGAATGGCGGTCGCCCCTCGCGCGAGCGCCAAGCCTCGCCTCGCGATTTTGTGATCAAATCAAATGCTTAGGTCGTTCCTTGGGCGCCAAGCGGCGCCGGTCGCCTCGTTTCCGAGCCAACTGCTGCAATTCCTTAGTTTTTATCGGATCAAAGACAGGGCTTGATTGTAGCCGCTGCGATGCAGCATAACGTGTTTGTGATTGCGGCTCAGGCCACAAGCTCGTGATCGCCGGTCTCGGCGGGACGGGCCCGGCCTGACCTCCAAACGGGCGTGCAGAAACCTTGTCCTATCGGCGGCGTGGCGCACTGACGGGTCTTGCGACGGGCAGGTTTGCGCCCGTGAGCGCGCGCGCTCGGCTGACGAACCTTTCCTCGGACTCCTGGCGGTTCCCATGGACGGCATGAGCAACCTCGCGCGGCGCGTCGACGGGCTGGACTATGCCGAGCCCCGGATCGAACCGCGCGTCTGGCTGCCCGCCGAGGCGCCGCTCGCCATGCCGCGCCAGGCGATCGACGCGCCGGCCGCCGAGCGTCGTCCCTCGACGCAGCCCGCCAATATCGCCCTGCGCCGCGCCCTCATCTTCGGCGGCGCCTTCCTGCTGTCGTTCCTGGCCTTCCTGACCCCGGCGCGGATCTATGCCGAGGATGGGTTCAGCGGGCTCGAGGTCCTGGCGCTGTCGCTGTTCTGCGCCCTGATCTTCCCGATCTCCTGCTGGTTCTGCTCCGCGCTCGCCGGCTTCGTCCTGCAGCAGGTGCGCGACGGGACCGACGAGCTGCAGTTCCGCCCGGCCGTGCGCCGGCCGACGGTGCGCACCGCGCTGTTGATGCCGCTCTACAACGAAGACGCCGAGGCTGCGTTCGGCCGGCTCTCCAAGATCGAGCGCTCGATCGCCGAGCTCGGGGCGTCCTCGGCCTTCGACATCTTCGTGCTGTCCGACACCACCAAGGCGGCCGTGGCCGACGACGAGTGGGACCAGTTCCAGACCTTCCGCCTGACCTCCCACGGCCGCGCCTACTACCGCCGCCGCAGCGAGAACACCGAGCGCAAGGCCGGCAACATCTCCGAATGGGTGCAGCGCTTCGGAGCCGCCTATTCGCACATGATCATCCTCGACGCCGACAGCATCATGTCGGGCGAGACGATCCTGCACCTGGTCGACGCCATGGAGCGCAAGCCCGACATCGGGCTGATCCAGACCACGCCGACCATCGTCCATGGCGAGACCCTCTATCAGCGCACCCAGCAGTTCGGCGTGCGGATGTTCGGCCGCGTGGCCGCCGCGGGCCTGGCCTGGTGGTCGGGCGCCGAGGCCAGCTACTGGGGCCACAACGCCATCGTCCGCGTCCGCGCCTTCGCCGAATGCTGCGGCCTGCCGATCCTGCCGGGCCGCAAGCCCTTCGGCGGCCACGTGATGAGCCACGACGTGGTCGAGGCCTCGCTGCTGCGCCGTGGCGGCTGGGGCGTTCACATCACCGCGGCCCTGGGCGGCTCCTTCGAGGAGACCCCGCCGTCGCTGCTGACCTTCATGAGCCGCGACCGCCGCTGGTGCCAGGGCAACATGCAGCACGTCCAGCTCCTGGCCGCCCCCGGCCTGCACTGGATGAGCCGCCTGCAGATGGTCATCGGCCTGATGGCCTACCTGGCCTCGCCGCTCTGGTTCCTGTCCCTGCTGACCGGCCTGGTGATCCAGTTCCAGACCGCGCCGAAGCTGGAGGAGATCGCCACCCTGCACGGCTGGCGGACCATCGTCCTGCCGCGCCACGACGGCTATGCGCTGATCTTCATGACGGTGCTGACCTGGGTGCTGCTGTTCGGGCCCAAGCTGCTCGGCGCCACCCTGGTGGCCTCGCGTCCGGACGAGCGCCGCGCCTTCGGCGGCGGCTTCGCCATCGCCAAGGGCATGGTCCTTGAAATGCTCACCTCGATGGTGATGGCCCCGATCATGATGGTCAGCCACACCCGCATGGTGATCCAGATCCTGTCCGGCAAGGACGCCGGCTGGTCGACCCAGCAGCGCGAGCCCGGCAAGCTCACCTGGGCCGAGGCCTGCGCCTTCCACGCCTGGGAGCTGCGCGCGGGCATGGCGTTCGCCGCGGCCCTGCTGGCCCGCCCGGACCTGACCTTCGTCTTCTCGCCGATCGTGATCCCGCTGCTCGGCGCCCCGGCCCTGTCGATCCTGACCTCGCGTCCGGACGTCGGCGCCTGGTTCCGCGGCCTGGGCTTCATGCTGACCCCGGAAGAGCTCGGCGCCCCCGCCGTGGCCGTCCGCCGCCGTCGCCCCCTGCGCCGGCCGTTCACCCCGATCACGGTCAGCTTCAATCCGGCGCCGGAAGACGAGCCGGGCCTCGCCCTGCACGACCTGACCCTGGTCGCGGCCCGCGCCGAGGTGGCCGAGCGGGCCTAAATCCCGCTCATCCCACCGGCGCGAACAGCGCCTCGTCGCGATAGGTCTCGACCACCAGGCTGAATGGCGTCCCGTCCGCCAGCGACAGCACAGCCTCGCAGCGCAGCACCGCCGCAGGCATCGGGCCGGCCTCTTCCAGCGGTCGCCACAGCCGCTCCGCCGCCAGGGTCGCACGGTGATAGCCCAGCGAGCGCACGGCCACGCCGAACGGCGTCTGCGTCTCGTCGAGGGTCCGGTTCATCGCAGGGGTCAGCAGGTCCGGTCGGTACCAGTTGTCGGCCTCCGACAGCACCCGCTCGCCCCACATCAGCCGCACGTGCCGGTAGCGCAGCGGCGCCTCGGCCCCGACGCCCAGACGTTCGCGCGCTTCGGCGTCGCTGGTGGCCTCGGCGCCCGGCGTCCGCACCGCGCGGATCGGCGCCGCGACGCCCCCACCCATGCGGTCGCACCAGGCCTGCAGGGCGGCGGTGGCGCTGTCATGGGCGGTCAGATCGGCGTGCAGGCGCGCGAGCTGGACGTCCGCCTCGCGGCGGGCCTCCAGCGTGTCGGTCCAAGGCGCGACCAGGGCCAGGCCGTTCGCCGGAGCGGCGGCCAGGCGGGGGGAGGAACTCATGACCCCCCTCTCGCATCCCGGCCGGGCGACGTCGAGTCCGCGCCCGCGCGAAATCGGCTATGGGGTGATGCATGGCCAAGACCACGCCCGCCACCCTCGCCCTGAAGGCCGCCGGCCTCGCCTTCGAGCTGCAGGCCTACGACTACGATCCCGACGCCCCGCGGGTCGGCCTGCAGGCCGCCGAGAGCCTCGGCGCCGATCCCGCCCGCGTGCTCAAGACCCTGATGGCCGAGGTCGACGGCAAGCCGGTCTGCGTCATCCTGGCCTCCGATCAGGAGGTGGCCATGAAGCGCCTCGCCGCCGCCGTCGGCGGCAAGTCCGCCCAGATGATGAAGCCCGCCGACGCCGAGCGGATCACGGGCTACAAGGTGGGCGGGGTCAGCCCGTTCGGCCGCAAGCGGGCCACGCCGGTGGTGCTGGACGCCGCCGCGCTCGACCATCCCAAGGTGTTCGTCAACGCCGGACAGCGCGGCCTGCAGGCCGAACTCGCCCCCGCCGACCTGGTCGCCGCGCTCGGCGCGACCGTCGCCGCGATCAGCTAGCCTTGGCGGGTTCCGGCGCGGCGGGTTCCGCCACCTTCTTCGGCCGGTGCTTCAGGAACCGCTCGGCCAGCAGGAACTGGATCACGATCAGCACCAGGGCCCAGCGCGCCAGCGCCGTCTGGCCGGCCTCCAGCAGGGCCAGGCTGGCGGCGAAGGCGATGCCGGGCGCCGCGGCCCGCACCGCCCGATAGGCCCGCTCGCGCGGCGCGAGCCCCCCGCTCAGCAGGGCCTCGTCGCGGGTCACCACCAGGGCCAGGGCGACCATGGCCAGTGAGGTGGCGATCAGGTTCCAGCTGTAGAACCGCCAGGCCACGAAGCCGAACTTCGCCACGCCGAGCAGGCTGGAGCTGAACGGCAGGAGGCAGATCGGCAGCAGGAAGAAGAGGTTCACGATCGCCACCATCCAGTCGAACTGCTGCAGGCGGCGCAGGGTGTTCATATGGGCGACCCAGAACACCGCCACCAGCACGAAGCTCATCACGAAGGCCACGAAGTGCTCGGTGAGCGCCGCCAGGCCGGCGATCGCCTCGGCCGGCGTGGCGCCCTCCGGCGGCTTCAGCTCCAGCACCAGCAGGGTCAGCACGATGGCGAACACCGCGTCGGTGAAGAACAGGGTCCGGTGCAGCAGCCGGCTGTCCTCGCTCTCGTGGTCGTGTGCGTCGGCCATCTTCGCTCCCTCCTGCCCGAGCCAGAGCTAGCCCGGTCCGGCCGCCCCTGTCGAGCCGGGGCGGCATAGTCCGGATGGATCATGCGGCGCCCCTGGGCGAAGGCGAGATTGGCGTGCGGCCGAAGCCCCCGCGAGGCCGCCGCGCGCCTCGACGCGCTTCAGGACAGGCGGGCGCGCAGCCCCGTCCGCCGTCCCGACCGGCCCGGCCGAACGCACGTGCGGCCGGGCCGGGCATGGGGTTCCGTTTCCCGCCGGCCGCTCTATTTTGCGCCGTCGGGATTCGTTTGGGACGTCATGTTGAAGCATCTGCTGGCCAGGGGGCTCGCGGCGCTGGCGCTGCTGGCCCCGCTCGAAAGCGCGGGCGCGCAGGAGACGGCGAGCCCGCCCCAGCCGGGGGCCGAGGCCGCGCCCGCTCCGCCGGCCGCGCCGCCGTCGCCGACCCGCTTCGCCGCCGGGATCGCCCATTTCGCCTCCCTCGACGCCGCGGCCCCGCCCGCCCATTGCGGCTTCCTGCTCGTCGCCTCGTCCCCGCTCCGCCTG
>CAMFHW010000040.1 GCA_945952175.1 uncultured Phenylobacterium sp.
GTCGCGCCCCGGGCATGGGCCAGACGCACGATGCCCTCGACGTCGAGCCGCGCCCCGTTGCGGTAGCAGACCTGGGCGATGGCCACGAGCCTGGTCCGCTCGTCGATCAGACGTTCGAAGGCCGCCAGCGGAATGTCGCCGTCGTCCGCCTCGGGAACATGCTGGACCACGGCGCCGCGCGGCGCCTGGGCGTGCCAGATCTGGGCGTTGGTGGGGAATTCGAAGTTGGAGACCACGACGCGATTACGCGTGCCGGTGAAGTTCAGCGCGCTGGCCAGCGAATTGATGCCGGCCGAGGCGGAGGTGGTCACCGCGATCTCATCGGGATGGGCGTTCAGCAGGGCCGCGACGCCATCGCGCACGGCGTCGGCGTTCTCGACCCACTGGCCCCAGTCGGCCCCACGTTCCAGCCGGTCGTCGAGATAGCGGCGGAAGGCCGCCTCCACCCGCCGTGACAGCAGGCCGTAGGAGCCGCTGTTGAGATAGGCCTTGTCGCGAAGCGTCGGAAACTCCGCGCGGAACTGGTCGAAATTCATGCGCTCTCGCAAGCCCGGTCAGGGGCGGAGCATTAGGCGCCGGGCGCATCTGCGTCCACCCTTGCCATGCGCGCCGAACGGCCCGCTGATGCCAGTCTGTCGAAGGGGGACGAGATGGACGAGGCCGCGATCACGGCGCGGGAGGCTGGCCTCAAGCAGGGCCTGAGCCGCGCCCAGATCACCATGATCGGACTGGGCGGCGCGATCGGCACCGGCCTGTTCATGGGCTCGGGCATCGCCATCGGCTATGCCGGGCCGGCCGTGGTGATCAGCTACATGATCGCCGCCTTCGCCGCCGTGGTGATGGTCTGCAGCCTGTCGGAAATGGCGGTGATGCACCCGGCGGCCGGCTCGTTCGGGACCTATGCCGAGACCTATCTGAACCCCTGGGCGGGCTTCGTGGTCCGCTACACCTACTGGATGGCCCAGGTGATCGCCGTCGGCGGCGAGGCGGTCGCGGCCGGGGTCTACATGACCTACTGGTTTCCCGACGTGCCGGTCTGGATCTGGTCGCTGGCCTTCGCGATCATCCTGCTCTGGGTGAACGCCCGCTCGGTGCACAGCTTCGGGACGGTCGAGTACTGGTTCGCCCTGATCAAGGTGACCGCCATCGTCGCCTTCATCGTCCTCGGCGGGGCGGCGATCCTGGGGATCGGCCAGCCGGCCGTGGGAACCCGCAACCTGACCGCCCTGCCCGGCGGCTTCCTGCCCCACGGCTGGCATGGGGTCTGGATGGGCGTGATCATGGGCATCTTCTCGTTCACCGGGATCGAGCTGATCGCCGTGACCTCGGGCGAGACGCCGGATCCGAAGGCGGCGATTCCGGCGGCCCTGCGCACCATGGCATTCCGCCTGGCCCTGTTCTATGCCCTGGCGCTCACCATCGTGGTCAGTTTCGTACCCTGGACCGAGACGGGGGCGAAGGTGGTCGAGCAAAGCCCGTTCGTGAAGGTCTTCGCCCATACGGGCATCCGGCACGCGGCCGGGATCATGAACTTCGTGGTGCTGAGCGCGGCGCTCTCCAGCATGAACGCCAATGTCTATCTTTGCGCGCGGATGCTGTTCTCGCTGTCGCGAGGATCCTATGCGCCGGCCTTCCTGGGGCGGCTCAGCAAGGCCGGCGCGCCGACCGCGGCGATCCTGGTCTCCGGGGCCTGCATCCTGGCGGCCGCGGCGGTCTCGAAGCTGACGCCGCTGGCCTACAACTACCTGTTCGGGGTGGCCCTGTTCGGCGGGATCTTCGTCTGGATCATGATCCTCGTCAGCCACCTGGCGTTCCGCCGACGGCACAGGCCGGAAGACCTGCCGGTGCGCATGCCGTTGTTTCCCTGGCTGCAGGTCGCGGGCCTGGCGCTGCTGGCCGCGATCCTGGTCACCATGGGGCTCGACACCGAATTCTGGAACATCTCCTGGATCGTCGGCGTCCCCTGGCTGGCCCTAGTCAGCCTGGGCTATCTCGGCTGGAAGGCGCGGCGCGCGCAGAGCTGAGCGTTCCATTTTCTGCCCCCTTTCGAACCGCCGCGATTTCCGGTTAGACCTCGACGCATGGACGCCTTCGATGCGCGGGACCTGTTGGATTGTTATGCGCGCGGCGTCTTTCCCATGGCCGATGCGCGGGACGACGATCGGGTCTTCCTGATCGACCCGGAGCGGCGGGGTGTCATTCCGCTGAAAGCCTTCCACGTTTCCCGGCGGCTGGCGCGGACAGTGCGCAGCGATCCGTTCGAGATCCGCGTCGACACCGCCTTCTCCGCTGTGGTGGCGGCCTGCGCCGAGGCCAAGGCCGGGCGGACCGAGACCTGGATCAACGGCCCGATCGAGGCGCTCTACCGCGAACTGCACGGCCTCGGTCACGCCCATTCGGTAGAGTGCTGGCAGGACGGCGCCCTGGTCGGCGGGCTCTACGGCGTGTCGCTGGCCGGGGCCTTCTTCGGCGAGAGCATGTTCTCGCGCACCACCGACGCCTCGAAGGTGGCGCTGGTCCACCTGGTCGCGCGGCTGATCGCCGGCGGCTTCGTGCTGCTCGATTCGCAGTTCATCACCGACCACCTGTCGCGGTTCGGGGCCGAGGAGATTTCACGCCGTGAATATCACAAGCGCCTGGCGCGCGCGCTGGACGCCCGCGGCTCGTTTCAGGGCGTGGCGGGCTTCGGCGGGGCCGCGGCCCTGCAGGTGATCAGCCAGGCGTCATAGACCGGGTGCTGCAGCGGGTTCAGGCCCGGCGACGAGGCGTACATCCAACCCTTGAAGACCTGGCGCGGCGGCGGGGCCGGCTTGCCGGGCGCGGCGCGCGGTTGGGAATCGACCGTCAGGTAGGCGATCGAATCCTCCTGCGGCTCGTCCTCTGCGGTCTGCTCGCAGGCCTTCACAGTGAAGACGAGGGTCTTGTAGCGGACCGGCTGGCCGACCGCGGCCTCGAAGCGGAGGGTCCCGGCGGTGACCTTGTCGAGCGCCTGGATGATGGCGATGTCGTAGCGCGTGCGCTTGAGCGTGCTCTCCGCCGGCTTCTCGGCCACCTGGGCCTTGGGCGGCGGGGCCGGCGCGACCTCGGAGGGCGGAACCGGGGGAGCCGCCACCGGCGCCGAAGGCACGACCACGGCGGGCGGCGCCTCTTCCGAGGGCGGAGCCTCGGAGGCCGCGGCGGGCGGGACGGCCGCCGATGGCGCGACCACCTTCGGCGCGGGCGTGGTGGTGGCCGGCTTGACGGTCGGCGCGGCGGCCTTGGGCGCAGGCGTCTGGGCCGCGACCAGACCGGCCGCAGCGAGGGCGGCGGTGGCCACGAGACCTGCGATCAGGGGGGTACGCGCCGCCATCGGGCCTATTCCGGGCGCCAGGCCTCGTAGTCGCCGCTGGCCTTCGGACGCTCGCCGGTGCGGGCGATCGAGCCCTGCGGCCGCCAGGCGTGCACGGTGCCGGTCAGGTTGGGCAGGTGGTCCTTCTCCCAGGCCTGGCGCTTCAGGGGCTCGCGGGTCGGCGGCTCCTCGAAGGTGTGGTGCAGCCAGCCGT
Source organism: uncultured Phenylobacterium sp. (assembly GCA_945952175.1). Taxonomy (GTDB): domain Bacteria; phylum Pseudomonadota; class Alphaproteobacteria; order Caulobacterales; family Caulobacteraceae; genus Phenylobacterium. The sequence continues at coordinate 3,543 of CAMFHW010000040.1, forward strand.
GCCATTCCGGCGGCACCTTGGAGGCGTCGGAATAGCCCTTGAAGATCACCCAGCGGCGCTTGCGGCCATCGTAGGAATCCTTGGTGTCCTTCGCCTCGAAATAGCGATTGCCCATGTCGTCCTGGCCCACGAACACGCCGCGGCGGTTGATGTGGAAGACCGCGCCGAAGGAGGCGCCGTTCCACCAGGTGAAGATCGACTTGAGCACGTTTGGGTGAGTCCGAAGCGGTTGGGAGGCGCGCGGACTATAGGGTTCGGACCCTTGAGCGTCCAGCCGCGCGGGCCCCGCAAGATGTTGGGGATAGAGCAAGATGCGACCGCAACATCTATTGTGGATGCCGAGTCGGGCGCCTAACCTCGCCCGGTAGGAGATTTTCGCGTGCGGACGGAACCGGCAAGGATCGAGCGCAGGCCCCTGGAGCGGGCCGCGGGCGTGGTCGAAGTGCTTGCCCCGGCCGCGTGGACGGATGCCCGCGTCGAGGCCTGGCTGGACTGGGCCGGGGGCGACACGGACCTGCCCGCAGCCATCTTCCGCAAGGCCGAGGCCATCGCTGCCCAGGCCGACGCCCAGGGCCTGTTGAACGACGCCACCGCGCGGGCCGGATTCCGCCGCGACCTCGGCGCCGCGATGATGGCGGGCCGCCTGGCCCTGGCCGAGCCCGAGGCGATCGAACCGCCCCAGGTCCTGTCGGTCGCCGATCCCGATTTCGCAGCCCGGCTCACCGCCCTGCGCGCCGAGCGCCGGGGCCGGACAGCAGCGCGGGCGGCGGCCCTGGAGCTGGCGCGGCGCCTGCAGGCCGTGATGGACGCCATCGGCCGCTGCGAGGGCGATCCGGCCGCCTGCGCCGACCCGCAATCGAATCTCAGCCTCGCCCGCGCGGCGGAGGCGGCGCGGGTCGCCGGCGCCACCGACGCGATGATCCTGGACGCCATGACCCTGGCCCGCGCCGGCGAAGACCTGTGGGACGCCCAGGTGCGGTTCGAGGCCGGCGAAGGCGTGGCCCTGATCGCCGCCAGCGCCGGCGAGCCGAGCGGCCGGGCCGCAGAGGTTCTGGCGGCCACCACCTGGGAGACTGGCCAGGTGGTCTGCGCCTTCTCGGAAAAGGCGGCCGACCAGCTCGCCGGCCAGTGGCGGCCGACACGCGGCGCGCTCGACCTGGGCGCCTTCGGGGCGGGCGAGGGGTTCGACCGCCAGGGATTCACCGCGGCGGTGCGGCTGCTGGCCATCGCCCTGGCGTCCCATGGCGGACCGATCGCCCTCGGCCTCGCGGGGCTCGCCGATTGGCTGATGGCCCAGGGCGTCGCCTATGACAGCGTCGCGGGCCGCCGCGCGGCGCGCGACCTTTACATGCTGGCCCGCGAGGCGCTCGGGCAGGCGCCGAAGCTGAAGGGCGGGCTCGCGGTCTTCGACGATCCGGAACTGGCCCTGCGACTGGGCGGGGCCTCGCCGGCCGCCGCTCCGAGCCTGGGCGCGGTGACGGTGGCCGAGACCGCGGACGGCGCGCTGACGCGCGTGCTGTCCGAACCGGCCCTGGCGGGGCTGGCCACGATGGGCGTCGATCCGGCGACCGCGCGCGGCCACTTGCTGGGCGTGCCGGACCTGTCGGAGGCGCCTGGGATCGACCACGCCGCCCTGAACGCCAAGGGCTTCACCGAGCACGAGATCGCCGCTGTCGAGGCCGCCCTGCCATTCGCCGCGCGGCTGTCCGACGCCGTGTCGCCGCAGGTGATCGATCCGGGCTTCCTGTCCGACGTGCTGGGCCTCACCGATGAGGACTTCGCCAATCCGGACCTGGACCTCCTGGCGCGGATGGGTTTCTCGCCCTCGCAGATCGCCCAGGCCGAGGCCTATGCGCTCGGCGGCGGGTCGCTGGCCGAGGCCGACTTCCTGACCTCCGAGCAGCAGCAGGTGTTCAGGGCCGCCGACGACCTTGGCCCCCTGCCCTATTTCACCCTCCTGGCGGCCATCCAGCCGGTGCTGGACCATCCGGCCATGGCCGAGATCGAACTGGAGTGGGACGCCGCGCCGGCCGACGCGCGGGCCCTGCTGGCCGAGGCGGCCCAGGCCGGGGCGAGCGCGCTGCGCATCCGCCGCATGGATCCGCCCGCCAGCGTCGTCCTCGACCTGCCCAAAACGCCGGAACCCCGTGCCGCGCGGCCGGAACCCGAGCCGGAGGCCGCCGCGGCCCCGCCACCGCCCCAGCCCGAACGGATCATCGAGCGGATCGTCGAACGCGACCGCGCGCGCCGCAAGCTGCCGGACCGCCGCAAGGGTTATATCCAGAAGGCGGCGGTGGGCGGCCACAAGGTCTACCTGCACACGGGTGAGTATGACGACGGCGAGCTCGGCGAGATCTTCATCGACATGCACAAGGAAGGCGCCGCCTTCCGCTCGCTGATGAACAATTTCGCGATCGGGATCTCGATCGGCCTGCAGTACGGGGTGCCGCTGGAGGAGTTCGTCGACGCCTTCGTCTTCACCCGCTTCGAGCCGGCCGGGCCGGTGACGGGCAACGACTCGATCCGCTCGGCGACCTCGATCCTCGACTACATCTTCCGCGAGCTGGGCGTGTCCTATCTGGGCCGCGACGAGCTGGCCAATGCGGACGGCGAGCTGAACGCCGACGGGCTGGGCCAGGGCAAGGCCGATATCGCCGCCGAGCTGGCCAACGAGCCGCAGCCCGCATCGCGGTTCATCTCGCGCGGCTTCTCGCGGGGCGCAGCGCCGGACAACCTGGTCTTCCTGCCAAGCGCGGCGGCGCGGACCAGCGGGTTCGGGCGGATGGAGGCGGACGTCTGCGCCGCCTGTGGCGACGTGGCCGTGGTGCGCAAGGGCGCGAGCCTGATCTGCGAGAGCTGCGGCGTGCGCGCCGGGCCCGTGGGCGAGGATAAGGCCGGCTAGCTCTCGCTCTTTGCCGTCATCGCCGGCCTTGTGCCGGCGCCCCATAGGCGGCTGACGTTCAAGCAAACCTGCCGAAGCGGAGATCATGGGTGGCCGGGACGAACCCGGCCATGATGCCATAGATCAGCGCGCGCCCAGCCGCACCAGGACCGCGCGGGGGATTTCCAGGTTCTGGATCACCTGGCGCTGGTCGCGCATGCCGAGCGCCTCGCGCTGGATGAAGAACTTCCAGACCTCGTGGGCGGCGGCCTTCAGCAGGGCCTCGCGGCCCTCCTCCTCGCCAGCCTGCGGATCCTTCAGCCGGGCGAGCGCGCGTTCGACCTGGGCGCCGGCGCGACCGAGCGAGGCCGCTTTCTCGGCGGCGATCTCGGCGTCGAGGATGCTCGCCCCAGTCTCGAAGCGGAAGCCGGTGTTCAGGTTCTGGGGAGGTCTGAGCGCCATGGCGTCGAATCTAGTCCTCCGCTCCCGCGGGCGCCATGGTCACCTGAACTTAAGCTTGACGCCCTAGTCAGGAGGCCTCCTTCGGCAGCGGGATGCGCGCCCATGAAACCGATGATCGTCCTTGGCCTGATGGCCGCCCTGGCTCTCCCTGCCGCCGCCCAGGCCCAGAACGCCGGCCAGATCGCCAACGCCCGGCGCGGCGCGAACTGCCCGGGCTGCAACCTGTTCCAGGCGGATTTTTCGGGGCTGGAAGTTAAGGGGCGCAATTTCGCAGGCGCGCGGCTGCGCCAGTCGGACCTGTCTCTGTCGGTGATGAACCACACCAATTTCGCGCGCACCGATCTGCGCGACGTCAACGCCTATGGCGCGGTCTTTTCGTCCTCCAGCTTCACCGGCGCCGACCTGACCCACGCCAGCTTCGTCGGCGTCTATCTGGAAGGCGCGGACTTGACGGGCGCGAAGCTCGAGGGGACGAATTTCTCAGGCGCGGAACTGGGCCGTACCCGCGGTCTGACCCAGCATCAACTGGACCGGGCCTGCGGCGATACTTCCACGCAACTGCCGCCGGGGTTGCGTATTCCGCGTTGTTAAACGCCAAGAATTACCGCGATTTAAGTAGCTTCAGAGTGTTGCGAGGGGCAAAGGGGTAACTGCCATGTTTCGCACCGCCCCCAGCTCGCACCCCTCCCGCCTCCTCGGCGCCCTGACCGCGCTCGCCATCGCCCTGCCGGGCGCCGCGCACGCGCTGGAACGCACCGGCGACAAGGAAGTGGCGCGGATGTTCTCGCTGGGCGGGACCTGCGCCAAGTGTGAATTGTCCGGCCGCAAGCTGCAGGGCGCGCAGTTCAACGGCGCGAACTTTTCCGGCGCGGCCCTGGTCGGCTCCGACCTGCGCGAGGCGCGCTTCCTGGGGGCCAATTTCGGCGGCGCCGACCTGTCGCGGGCCGACCTGTCCGACTCCCAGATGATCGGGGCCAACTTTTCCTCGGCCAACCTGTCCAACGCCCGGCTTCGCGACGTGGAGGCCAAGGGCGTGGTGTTCGTCTCGGCGACCATGCCGCACGTCGACCTGCGTGACACCCGCGCCGAGGGCTCGAACTTCAGCCGCGCCAACCTGGCCGGCGCCCAGTTCAACGACGCCAGCCTGCAGGGCGCGGTGTTCGCCAAGGTCGACGCCCGTGGCGCGACCTTCCGCGACGCCTCCATGCAAGGCGCCAACCTGTCGGCCGGCCGCTTCGACCAGGCGAGCTTCCGTGACGCCAATCTGGATGGCGCGGTGCTCAGCGGCGCGAGCTTCGCCGGCGCGGACTTCCGCGACGCCAGCCTGCGCCACGCCATGCTGTACGGCGTCGACCTGTCGCGGGCCCGCGGCCTGGAGCAGGGTCAGCTCGACGAGGCCTGCGGCGACAACGGGACCCGCCTGCCCTCCGGCCTGACGATCCGCGGCTGCCATGGCATGAACGTGCGCTGGACCGGCTGGCGCCCGACGCCTGCGGTTCCGGCGGTTCCCGCCGTGCCGGCCGTCCCTGCGGTTCCACCGGTCCCGCCAGTCCCGCCCCCGCCGCGCTACTAGCCGCGGCGCTGCGCCCCGCGATCAGACCTTGATCGGCGGGGCCAAGCGGATGTGCAGCTCCTTCAGCTGCTTCTCCATCACTTCGGACGGCGCATTCATCAGCAGGTCCTGGCCCTGCTGGTTCAGCGGGAAGGCGATCACTTCGCGGATCGCGGTCTCGCCGGCCAGCAGCATCACGATCCGGTCGATGCCTGGCGCCAGGCCACCGTGCGGCGGCGCGCCGTGGCGGAAGGCGTTCAGCATGCCGCCGAACTGCTCCTCGACCACGTTGGGGCCGTAGCCCGCGATGTCGAAGGCCTTCAGCATCACGTCGGGCCGGTGGTTCCGCACCGCGCCTGAGCACAGCTCGTAACCGTTGCAGACGATGTCGTACTGGTAGGCCAGGATGTCCAAAGGATCCTTGGTCTCCAGGGCTTCCAGCTCGCCCTGCGGCATCGAGAACGGGTTGTGCGAGAAGTCGACGTGGTTCGTCTCCTCGTTCATCTCGAACATCGGGAAGTCGACGATCCAGACGAACTCGAAGCGGTCCTCGTCCACCAGCTTCAGGTCGGTTCCGACCTTGGTCCGCGCATTGCCGGCGAACTTGGCGAACACCTTCGGATCGCCGGCCACGAAGAAGGCGGCGTCGCCCTGCCCCATGCCCATCTGGCCCATGACCGCCTCGGTCTTCTCCGGGCCCAGGTTCTTGGCGATCGGGCCGCCCCAGCCGCCCTGGTCGTCGCTCCAGAAGATATAGCCGAGGCCCGGCTGGCCTTCGCCCTGGGCCCAGGAGTTCATGCGGTCGCAGAAGGCGCGGCTGCCGCCCTTGGGCGCCGGGATCGCCCAGACGGCGTTCTTCTTGTCCTCCAGGATCCGCGCGAACAGACCGAAGCCACCGCCGCGGAAATGGTCGGACACGTCCTGCATGACCAGCGGGTTGCGCAGGTCCGGTTTGTCGGTGCCGTACTTGGCCATGCTCTCGCGGTACGGGATGCGCGGGAACGGATAGGGCGTCACCGGCTTGCCGTTGGCGAACTCCTCGAACACGCCGTGCATCACCGGCTCGATGGCCGCGAACACGTCCTCTTGCGTCACGAAACTCATCTCGACGTCGAGCTGGTAGAACTCGAGCGAGCGGTCGGCGCGCAGGTCCTCGTCGCGGAAGCACGGCGCGATCTGGAAGTAGCGGTCGAAGCCCGAGACCATCAGCAGCTGCTTGAACTGCTGCGGCGCCTGGGGCAGCGCGTAGAACTTGGTCGGATGCAGGCGCGAGGGCACCAGGAAGTCGCGCGCGCCCTCCGGCGACGAGGCCGTCAGGATCGGCGTCTGGTACTCCAGGAAGCCCTGGCCGATCATGCGGTTGCGGATCGAGTGGATCACCTTGGAGCGCAGCACGATGTTGCGATGCAGGGTCTCGCGCCGCAGGTCGAGATAGCGGTGCTTCAGGCGAATCTCTTCCGGATAGTCGGGCTCGCCGAAGACCGGCAGCGGCAGCTCGGCGGCCTCCGACAGGACGTCGACCGCCTTCACGCGGACTTCGACCTCGCCGGTGGGCAGGTTCGGATTGACCGTTTCGGGCGTGCGGGCGACCACCTCGCCGTCGATGCGGATCACGCTCTCGGCGCGCAGGCGCTCGACGGTGGCGAAACCGGGCGTTTCCGGCGCGAACACCAACTGGGTCAGGCCGTAATGGTCGCGCAGGTCGATGAAGACCAGGCCGCCATGGTCGCGCTTGCGATGTATCCAGCCGGACAGGCGGACGGGCTGGCCCGTGTCGGCGGCCCGGAGGGCGCCGCAGGTATGGGTGCGGTAGGCGTGCATTTGGAGTCGCTAAGGCTCTGAAATTCGAGGCGCGGAAGAGCGCATCAGGCGCCCAGAAAGTCAAGGCGGACGGGCCCTCCGCGTCGCCTTGACCGCTCCCTCAGGCGCATGACAACAACACACCTGGGGCGGCAGGGCCGCACGTCGAGCGAGCGACAGAGCATGGACCCGGGCCCGGACCACGAGCACCACCACCATCACCATACCGGCGTGCGCTGGCTGGACATGGCCGTCGGGCTTTCGGCCATCCTGATCTCGGTGGTCTCCCTGTTCGTGGCGATCGAGCACGGCAAGACCATGGAGCACATGGTCGAGGCCACGACCTGGCCCTATGTCGAGGCCGACCACAGCCGCGCCTCGGCCGACGGCGTGCCGGCCATCAGCTACTACGTCCAGAACAACGGCGTGGGGCCTGCCAAGATCGAGACCTTCGAGCTCGCCTGGAAGGGCCGTCCGCTGCGCGACGCGCGCGACTTCCTGAACGCGTGCTGCACCGGCCCGGACGAGCCCAAGCCGCACTATCAGTCGAGCTCGATCAGCGACCGCGTGCTGCCGGCCAAGGAGAGCCTGATGCTCTTCCGCGTGCTTGGGCCAGACGTGACTCCCGAGCAGTTCCAGAAGCTGGATACGGCCCGCCTGCAGCTACACGCCCGCGTCTGCTACTGCTCGGTGCTGGAGGAATGCTGGCTGCGCGACAGCGAGCGGCCGAAGCCGGAGAAGGTGAAGGCCTGCCCCGCGGTGAAGGTCGGCTACACGGACTGAGGCGCGCGGCTAGCCGGCGCGTTGCAGGGCGACGGCGGGGCCCTCGCCGTCGAGCGCCAGGCAGACGCTGTCGCGGCCCTCGGCCTTGGCCCGATAGGTCGCCTGGTCTGCGCGGCGCAACAGGTCGGAGAGGCTTTCTCCCGGACGAAGCTGGGCGACGCCGGCGCTGACGGTCATGGCCGGCAGGTCCGCGCCCAGGCCGGCGGCGGTGCGCGCGCGGATGGCCTCGGCGGCGAGCCAGGCGCTCTTGGAGGTGGCGCCCTCGACCAGCATCACGAACTCCTCGCCGCCCTGGCGGCCGATCGCGGCCGTGGCCGGCGCGGCATCGCGCAGGACTGCGGCGAAGGCGGCGATCACACTGTCGCCCATCGCGTGGCCGAAGGTGTCGTTGACCCGCTTGAAGTGGTCGAGGTCGAACAGGGCCACGGAGATCGGGCGGCCGGAACGGGCGACGCGGGCCAACGCGGCGTCGGCCATCCGGTCGAAGCCGCGGCGGTTGGCCAGGCCCGAGAGTGGGTCCGTTTCCGAGGCGGCCTGCGACTCGGCGATCGCCTTCTGGGCCACGATCAGCAGCATGAGCAGGCCGGCCGCCACCAGCAGCATGCCCGAGGTGGACTGGGAGATCATCGCGTAGGTGGTCTTGGTGTAGTCGGCGAAGGTGCGGCCGGAGCCGAAGGTCATCGCCGCGAAGGGCTTCAGCATGTAGTGGACGGCGGTCACCACGAGCACGCCGGCCAGGGCCAGGTGCATGGGACTGCGGCGGTCGATGGCAAGCGTCGTCCGCGCCGCCAGCAGTGTCGCCAGCATGTAGCAGGACTGATAGGCGAAGCCGTAGGCGGGGGTGTCGTTGGCGACGTTCCAGATCCAGGCGCGCACGGCGAGGCCGAACAGCAGGATCGCCGCGATGGCGCCCCAGGGCGGCCGGCGGCGGTGATAGAATGAGATCGAGATCGAGATGCAGAGCGAGGCCACCAGGAAGGCGATGTAGCTGATGACGTCGCTGACCTTGGAAGCGCCCAGGATCGGACCCACGAAGTCGGTGATCGGGGTGATCATGCCGATGAGGTAGGTGAGTGCGAAGCAGAGGGCCGCGCGTTGCGACACATTGCTGAGCGCGATGATCGTATAGCCGGCGGCAAACATGCCGCAGACCGCGATATTGATCGCCAGCACGATTTCGACGCCCGTCATAAATCTCCCCATACCCGCTTTGAGTAGTGGCGCACCCGCGGCGACCATTGCGACCTGGGCGTGAAAAGGCGGTAAAGGCGGGGCCTCGGCGGCCGCGATCGACTAGGCGCCGTCCGGCGAAGCCCCGACCTCGCTCACCTCCGCCAGGAACCGCTGGGCGAGGCCCCAGGACTGGGCGGCGGCCATCATCAGGCGGGGCTGGGTCAGGGCGGCGGCCGGGATGATCAGGCGGCCCTGGCGGTCGGCCTGGCAATGGCCGGCGTCGATCAGCTTGTGGGTGTGGCGGCGCGCGGTCTCGTAGGGGACCCTCAGGGCCTTGCCGAGCGCATAGACGGTGACGGGGCGGCGATGGATGTCCTCGCGCAAGGCGTCGGGCGCGGCGAGGCTCTTCGCCAGGGTCAGGTCCGCGGCGAGGTCCTCGGTGTTGGACTGGTTGATCGCCAGGAACAGCAGGGTGGGCGCGAGGCTGGCCTCCAGGGCGTCGGCGACCAGGCGCAGGCCGTCGATCAGCAGCGGCACGTTCAGGCGCGACACGCGGGTGAGCGTGACGTCGTTCGGGTCGATGGGCAGCGGCGGTGCGACATGGCCCAGTTCCCCAAGCGTGCCGTGGAGTTGCTGGACCGCCGCCCAGACCGCCGCGCGATAGGCCCGGAAGACCGGCGAGACCAGCATTTCGGGCGGCACGACAAGGCCCCTGCCCTCCGCCACGCAAAAGCCTCGCGCCTCGAGGTCCGGAATCTGCCGGCGGGTGGTCTCGTAAGGCAGCTTGGTGCGCCGCGCGACCGCGTAGACCGAGCTCGGCGCGAGCGCGCCGAGGCCGGGCGCCAGCGGCGCGGATTTGGCCTGGCGGCCATCCGAGACGTTGCAGCACAGGAGCCCGAGGAGGACGAGGGCGGGGACGAGGTCGAGCTGGGTCAGCCGACCGAAGGTCACGGTGGAACTGACGAGATAGCGCGCGGAGAGGCGCACGCCGGGACGAAAGATCGGCGGGACGTCGGGCGTATCGGGGGGCATGAGCGGATGCTAGCCCCATTCCGGTGGAGCTGGGCAGCCCGGAAATAGGTCGGCGCCGCCGCCTCGCGCCGATTGCGGACGAAGGCGGCGCCGGCGCCCGCGGCTATTTCGGCCGGAACCGCTTCGTGGTCGGGAAGCCCTTGGGCGCCAGGCGCCCCGCCCCGGCGCGTTTGCCCAACCACTCCCGCCATTCCGGCCAGACGCGGGTCCGCCCGGCGGCATCGATCCAGGCGGCGCCCTCCTCCGCCTTGAAAAGGGTCGCGTCGCGCAAGCCGCCCTCGCGGTAGGATTGCAGCTTGACGCCCTTGCCGCGCGGCATTTCCGGCAGCTCCTCCAGGGTGAAGACCAGGATCTTGCCGTTGTCGCCGACCACGGCGACGTGGTCGCCGGCGATCGGCAGGGCGAAGGCGGCGCCCTTGGCGCCGGCGTTCAGGACCTGCTTGCCGGCCTTGCGGGTCGAGAGCGCCTCTTCCTCCGGCAGGATGAAGCCGTAGCCCTCCTTGGAGGCCACGAAGCGCTTGGCGCCGGGCTTGTAGGGGAAGATGTCGACGATGCCGGTCTTGTCGTCGAGGTCCAGCATCAGGCGCAGCGGCTCGCCATGGCCGCGGGCCGAGGGAAGCTTGTCGCACGGCAGGGCGAAGAAGCGGCCGTCGGAGGCGAAGATCAGCAGCTTGTCGGTGGTCTCGGCAGGGACGACGAAGCCCTGCTTGTCGCCTTCCTTGTACTTGAGTTCGGAGGGGTCCTCGACACGGCCCTTGGCGGCGCGGATCCAGCCGCGGTCCGACAGGATGACGGTGATCGGCTCGCGCACGATCATCGCCTCGATGGCCGCGTCGGCGTCGACCGTGGGAGCGTCGGCGAAGGTGGAGCGGCGCTTGCCGATGACGGTGTCCGGGCCCAGCAGGGCGCGGACGTCGCGCAGGCCGACCCCGACCAGCTTCCACTGAGCCTTGTCCGAGCCCAGCATCTTCAGGAGACCGTCGCGCTCCTCGGAGAGCTCGGCGTGCTCGCGGCGCAGCTCCATCTCCTCCAGCCGGGCCAGCTGGCGCAGGCGGGTGTTGAGGATGGCCTCGGCCTGGATCTCGGTCAGAGCGAAGGCCTCGATCAGCTTGGCCTTGGGCTCCTCCTCGTAGCGGACGATGCGGATCACCTCGTCGAGGTTGAGATAGGCGATCAGCAGGCCGTCGAGGATGTGCAGCCGGGCCTCGATCTTGGCCAGGCGGTGGCGAGCGCGGCGGACCAGGACCTCGCGGCGGTGGTCGAGGAAGGCTTGCAGCGCCTGTTTGAGGTTCATCACGCCGGGCGTGCCGCGCGCGTCGAGCACGTTGAGGTTCACCGAGAAGCGGTTCTCGAGGTCGGAGAGCTTGAACAGGCTCTCCATCAACACCTCGGGCTCGACGTTGCGGCTCTTGGGCTCGAGCACGAGGCGGATGTCCTCGGCGCTCTCGTCGCGCACGTCGCCGAGCAGCGGGGCCTTCTTGTTCTCGATCAGCTCGGCGAGCTGTTCGACCAGGTCGGCCTTCTTCACCTGGTACGGGATCTCGGTGACGACGATCTGGTAGGTCCCGCGGCCGGTCTCTTCCTTGTCCCAGCGCGCGCGCAGGCGCACGCCGCCACGGCCGGTCTCGTAAGTCTCCAGC